>JBGPFL010000320.1:0-6168 GCA_041483295.1 Blastocatellia bacterium
ATCATCGAGCTGAAGGTCAGCGAGGATTCTGAGTTTCCATTTCAAGCGCTCGACTACTGGCTGCGAGTGGAGTGGCACCGGAGACGGGGCGACTTTCAGCGGCGCGGGTACTTCACCGGCCTCGAGATTTCAGACGCGTCCCCGTTGCTCTATCTGGTCGCTCCGCTGTTCCGCTTTCACGCGTCAACGAAACTGATGGCGGGCGCGATCACTGAACGTGCGCCTGTATATCGGATAGGCATAAACGAGGATTGGCGCAATGGGGTGAAGGTGCTGTTGAGGGAGAAATTGAACTGAGGGCGCAGTTTCTGCCTCTAGGCGGTGGCACGTTCCTCGATCGCACGCTTCGCTGCTTCGCTTCCGGCGTCTCTTCTTACACGGCCAGCCAAAACGATCGCCAGCAAGTAGAGCGTTGAGCCGACAAGCAGCGCTTGATCGAAGCCAGTCAGTATCGCAATCACTAAAGCCGCTACCGATCCCATCACGGAGGTTGCGCCGTTGACGCCCCACGCCCACGGGATGATTTCCGGAGCACCTTTCGCCAGCAGTCTTATCCCGGACGGCATTGGCATCCCCATCACCATCGAAAGCGGCGCCATCAGGACCACAGCGATCGCAATGCGAATGCCCAGAGCCAGATGAACCAGGCCGTAAAAGATCGGCGGTAACACAATTATGTAAACAATCACCACCGCTACCAGCAGGAGCAGGATCTTTCTGAGCGAGTTCGGAAGACGGTCCTCGCTCAGCCTTCCGCTCAGGTAGCTGCCTGTCGCGCTGAAGGTCAATAGCGAGAAGAGCACAACCGCCAGTGCGTAGACGGGATGCCCCAGGAACAGAATGAACTTCTGAATCATCGCAACCTCGACGATGATGAAACCCGCCCCGAGACATCCGAAGTAGAGCAGATACGACATACGACTCGTCGAAGCCGAAGCGAACGCCCTGCGCCGTGTGAGCACCAGCGGGCCGACGATGAAAAGCAGAACCAGCACCGTCGTAATCGCGAGAAGCAAGAAGAGCACAAACGTGCCAAGGTTCGTCTTCTGCCATTCGCCCCGCCCTTTGATCGCCCTCGACAGGTTCGAGAGCCTTAGCGAGTTGAAGAAAAATGGATTGTTATCGCGAGTCGGCTCGATGTTGGTCTCAAAGGCATTCCATTCCCGGGCAGGGTCTTTGGCTTCAATCAGGACGGTGAAAGGATTGTCGGGCCTGGTCAGCGGGGTGTACAGGAGCTGAAATCCGCAATTCCTGGCTACCGATTCGATTACCTGTACCTCATCGTCGGTGAACTCGCTCTTCTTGAAGATCCAGGTGGCGGGCGAGCGGTAGCCGTCGTCCGACGCGCCCCGTACCAGCATGATGTGCCGAGACGGATTGTCTATTCCCATCTCGGCCATCATCTGGCGGGTGAGCGAAATCAGCCGCAGTAGTTGATCGGGCGGCTCGAAGAACCACCTGGTCATCGTGAGCACGCCGTCGTCGGTCAGATGACCCACGTAGTCTTTGAATGCTTCAACTGTGTAGAGATTGTTCTCGGTCAGCGAGAAGGCGCCTGCCGCGGTTGCCGCCCACGTGTCGACCATTGAAGCCTGCAGAACGTCGTAGCGTTCGGCGGATCTCCTGACGAAGCTCCTCCCTTCGTCCACCACGAGCCTCACCTCAGGCTGTTGATAGATGTTTCCGGAGTAACTCTTGAATGGCTCTGACGACATAACGTCATTGGCGATGATCGGATTGATCTCGACGGCGGTGATCGCACGCGCGCCAAAGACCCGAGCAGCCATAACGTCATTGCCGCCGCCAGGCCCGATTATCAGCACGTTCGGCTGTTGCTTAAGGTGATATGCGATCTGGAAGATGCTACGCCGTTCGGCCTGGTGAAGAGCGACGTTGCTTGCATTTCTGCTGATCTGTGTGGCAGCATCGGCGTCAATCTTTATATCAACCGACCCGGCGAGGCTCCCCTCGACCGTAATCCGCGAGAAAGAGTTCCATTTCGCAAAGAGAACGCGGGTCTCCTCGAGGCCCTTCGACTTGTGCACATCGAGCGCTCGAGTGTTGTAGTTGTAGTTCAGCAGCCCGCCTAGTATGGCCGCCAACAAGACTGAGACTACCAGGTATGCCTTCCCTCCGGCGTTTGCCGTGCTGAACAGCGCGGCGCCGGCTGCTCCGATGACCGACACCAGCAGCAGAGTATTTACCGCGCCGATCCCGTTCATGACCGGTATCAATAGAAGGCATCCGAGAGCCGCGCCCGCCAGGTCGAACAGGTAGAGGCGGCTGATATCGCGGGCGAGCCTCGTTATCGCCAGTGTGACCGAACATCCAGCGAAGAAGAACGGCAGCGAAGTCACTGCATAGATCGCCACCAGCCGATAGTAGTTCTCCCCACCGCGGGGATTTAACAGCAGAGGCAGGCTCAGAATTGTGTACAGGGCAATGACGGTGCTGATTGCAAACAGCATCGACGCAATAGCCATCCACTGTCCCGTCCGCCCCTCGTCAAGTTTTCCCTGGATCATGTAGATGAAGACCCCGCTTGCTCCTGAGCCGAACAGAGCGAGCGAGATCGCCATGAACGCAAAGTGATAATACATCGTGGCGGAAAAGAGCCGGGTCAAAGCCAGTTCCAGCATCAAGACTGCGAGTGTGATCAGCGATATCCCAACGAAGATTTTGGTTCGATTCATTCCGTTCCTTTAGCCGGCAGGAGAATGGGCAACAGAGTAAGCGGAGGCGCAGAGAATGACGAAGGAGCCACACTCAGCGTGACTCTAGATCGGTATTTCTCTCGGTCGGGATCTTTCTGTGGCCGGATTCTTTTCCATCCAGCAGCGCTTTGATATCGCGGCTGACCTGTTCGGAACGCGAGTCCCAGGTGCCGCCCTGTACCGCTTCCTGCCTCGCCGCGCGCGAGATTGTGGTATCGCGTTCGAGCGCGTCTTCAACCTTTCGGATGAAGTCATCGTAGCCGCGAGAGATGCGAAGTATACCATCGAGCGGCTCGTATTCGTAAAGCTGAGTGATCACGACCGGCTTACCTGTGGCCATATACTCGCGCACCTTGATTGCGCTCCCATAGCTCACCCACTCATTGTCGCTAGCCCAGGGCAGCACACAGACATCGAATTGAGATGCGTAACGGGGCATCTCGGAGTAGGGCTTCGATCCGAAATAGTGAACGTTGGGGAGGTCTTCGACCTCTAGCCGTGAAGCCCTCAAGCCGAGAAGAACCCAGTGCCAGTCCGGCCGCTTGCCGCTGACGTAGCGGATCAACTCTTGATCTATCAGCCACGAATCGAGCGCTCCGAAATACCCGAGCCTGGGACGCCCCACACTCGAAATGTCTTCAGGAGGAGGCAAATCGCGTGAGGTCGCCGAAGCGAAGTGGTCGTAGTCGACTCCCTGCTCGAGTAGCTGCGCCTTCTTCGCGATGGCAGGGTGTGCCGCTCTCTCTTCATTGAACAGCTTCCGGCCTGAAAAATAGATCAGGTCGGCTCGCTCCATCAGAGCGCGGTGCATCTCGCCGATCAACTTGCTCGAGGTCGCGTGGTCCATTTGGTTCTTGTCGTACTTGTCGGAGATCTGATATATGAGCGCGCTTTCGCCCAGCCGGCCAACGACCTCTCCCGCGGTTGGAATGGCAATCCACAGAACAGGGCGACGGAGGTCGTAGGCGATCATGAGCGCCTTGATTTGAGCGACGAGCAGCCAGCGATTGAGCGCGCGCACGAGCCTGTTGGAATAAATGGGGACGGTCAGCGGGGACACGACGATGATGCCTTCTTCGGTCCGTCGTACTAGTTTGGCGTAGCTCTTCAGCTTCCGAGTGATCTTGGCCCACAGGTCTGGGCTCGACAGCGAAGGCAGGCCCATCGAGATCGAGTTGACGAAAATCACGCGGTTGCCGGCCTGCGCGAGCCGACGCATTATGTGGTTCTTAGAATGCTGATGGTGATACCACCAGTCCTCGCCCGCGAAGCAGATTATGGATTGATCTGTGATCATTCTTCGAAACACAGGTGTCAGGTGTCAGGCATCAGGTGCCGGGTGTCAGGCGCCAACTGTCGGGTCGTGCAATCTGACCCCTGACAACCCACACCTCAAACCTCACATCGACACCTCACACCTGACCCCTGACCCCTGATCCCTGACACCCGGCACCCGGAACCTCACACCTGACGATGTGCCATGTGTTCAAACACGCGCCCCGCGTTGTGACGCCATGTGTAGCCTTCTATCACTGTTCGCCTTGCGGCAGCTCCCAGCCGCTCTCTTAGCGGCTGACTTTCGGCGAGGATTTCTATTGCGTGCGCCAGCGCTTTCGGATCTCCAGGATCAACCAGGAAACCGTTCTCGCGGTCCCTTATTACGTCCGCAATCTGGCCGAGCCTGCTGGCAACTACTGGACGAGCCATCGCCATGTACTCGAACAATTTCGTCGGCGAGCCGAAGAATCCGCTGCCGTCAGCAGACCCGACATGCGGGGAGACGAGTATGTCGCAGGCGTCGAGATACGCGGCAACCTTGTCGTGTGCAACACGCCCAGTGAAGGTTGCGCTGACGGTTTGCGGCGCGGCTTGAATGATCTGCTCGGCAGCATCCCGCTCGTCTCCATCGCCGACGAATAGAAAATGGCAGCGTGCGCTCTCTTTTACCAACCCGGCGGCTTCCGCGAGCACGGGCGCTCCATGCCAGGGTCCGAACGTTCCCACGAAGCCCACGACTATTTTGTGTTCGATAGCGAGCGCGCGTCGCACGTCGCATCCTCCGCAGTCCGGATGAAACTTGTCCGTGTCGACTCCGTTCGGATTGACCAGAACCCGTTGAGCGGCGAGGCCCCGGCCAACAAGATCGTGGCTGGCGATCTCCGATACGACGAAGATCAAGTCGGCGCCTCGCAGGTTGAGTTGCTCGAAACGCTTCAACAACCGGAACTGGCCGATCGGGTCCCAATGTTTGCTGACCCATACTTCAGAGCCGTTAAACTCAAGGGCGAGTGGCAGGCCCGTCACAAGAGACAGCATCACGCCCGTGAAGTTGAATCTGCTGTAGCGCTGGTAGATGAAATCCACATGACCCGCGTCACTCCCGATCAGTTGAAGACTCTTTGCCGTGAAGACGAGGTTATTCCAGAGTTCGAACAGCGCTTTTGTGGGGCCTATTCGAGCCGAGGGCTTTATCACCCGGCGGTCGCCGGCCGCATAGACGCCAGGCAACGGCTCTTGCCCGGATGGAGCTGTCCTGGCGCTTTCGAGGATCGTTAAGGCGTGTCCAAGTCGAGCCGCCCCGGTCAGAAAGCCTGCGACGTGAGTGTTCATCCCTCCCTCGCCTGCGCTTGAAAGTGTCGCGCGAAGATAGAGCGCAGTCGAAGATTGATTCGGGTCACACTGCCTTGCGGCTCTCTCCCGGCGGACGATCTGTCGAATTCCCAGCGACGCCTGGAGCATCAACGCAAGCAGCCACGAAAGCGGAACAACCACGCCGTAGCCGATCAACAGCTCGAGTGAGAAGCGTGGAGCTTCAATGAGCAGGACGCTCCAGCGCGAGCGTGAAACCGTGCGGCCGGCGCTGTCGCCAAACACAACGCGGCGCGATCCCGCGAGCACGGCGAACATCATCAGCGCGCCCCGCGCGCTCTGCATGTCGAGATCGGAAGTGAAGATGGCAAAAGTGTGAGGCGCAAGCTTGCGGACTCGTTCAAGGGCCTTACGCTTCGATTCCCATTTGAGATCAGCTTTGTTAATCGAGCGAATATCGAGGCCCGGCAGTTGCAGATGCGCCCAGGTGGCGGCTGCCTCTCTATTGCCCGATAAGTCGAGCAGTAAGGTCGAAATCGTGATTGAAGACTCGGTATTTTCGGCATCGGGCTTTGCCGGGAGCGCGGTTCTCTCTTCTAGTGAGTACCCGGTTGTTGCGGAGTCCGATCGATGCATTGCTGAACCGTACGAGCGGGCGGCTGCGGCAACCCCTGATTTGAATGCGCGCAACTTGAAGGTCATTGGCGCCCGCAGAGGATTCACCTTGTGGCTTTGATTAGCAAGTTCCAGCCAAAGCGTTGCGCGAGCCAATTGAAGACCGGCTCGGGCAGCATTCCCCCGAATGGTCTCAGTTCGCGCCGCGTCAACTGATTCACGCTGACCTCGCATTGTCCGAAGTTGCAAA
>JBGPFL010000321.1:0-6165 GCA_041483295.1 Blastocatellia bacterium
CCCGAGGTGGTGAGCAGCGGCGGGATCCCTTCCCAGGCCTCCCCGCGACAGAGCGCCAATGCTGGCGCCGCCAAGGCATACGACCAGGCAAGCGCCGCCACACAGTCGCGCCTGCCTGCAGCCTCCTTCCTCGGTCTGGCCAACATGCTCGGCGTCGAGGCCGCAATGCACCTCGGCCTTATTGAGGCCGGACCCGGAGAAGACAGAACCATCGACCTCGACGCGGCCAGACACGTGATCGACTTGCTCGGAATACTCCAAGAGAAGACGCGCGGCAATCTCGCTCCCGAAGAGAATTCCCTGCTCGACAACATGCTGGCGGACCTGCGCATGCAGTTCGTCGCGGCATCCGGAAGGCGATGAAAGTCACCTTCCTCGGCACGGGCACATCGGTCGGCGTTCCAGCCGTTGGCTGCGAGTGCGAGACCTGCCTGTCCGAGGATCCGAGAGACAAGCGACTCCGAACGTCGGTGCTCATTGAACATCGCGGCTACAGTTTCCTGATAGACGCCTCGACCGACTTCCGCCAACAGGCGTTGCGCACCGGCATCAAGCAGCTCGACAGCATCCTGTTCACGCACGCTCATGCGGATCACTGCTTTGGTCTGGACGATGCGCGACCGCTGATGTTCCGCCACGGGCCGCTTGCGTGCTTCGCGACCGAAGTAACCTGGCAGGGACTGCGGCGGATTTACTCCTATGTCTTCGACCCTGCGCCTTACCCGGGTGTTCCGCGAATCGTTCCCCATCGCATCGAAGGCACATTCACGCTATTCGGCCTTAACGTCGAACCGCTGACGGTGATTCATGGAAGGTTGCCGGTTACAGCGTTTCGCATAGGTGACTTCGCGTACGTTACCGACTGCAACGAGATTCCGGATGAAACCTGCAGCAGACTGCTGGGTTTGGATTTGCTGGTCATCGACGCGCTTCGATTCAAAGCTCACCCGACACACATGACGTTGGACCAGTCACTCGGCTACATTGAGAGGCTGAAGCCAAAGCGCGCATTGCTGACGCATATCTCGCATGATATCAAGCACCAGGATACCAGCGGCCACTTGCCCGCTGACGTTGATATTGCATATGACGGACTAACGGTGGAGGTGAACTGAGGAACCGCCACGTGTCACGGAGTGAACCGTTGAATAGACGCGACCCTGAGATCGATTGCCGCGGGCCTTTCTCCGATATGTGACTGTGCGCCTACTTCGTATGATAGTCTTTCGAGACCAGAATGACCTTGAGATCAGGACGCCGACTATACTCACCTTCGGTGTGTTCGACGGCCTTCATCTAGCCCATCAGCAAATCATGAACAGGGTCGTCGAGCGCTCGCAGGCGACCGGGTTGGCCGCAACGGTGGTAACCTTCGATCCGCATCCAAGGGCCGTGTTGCACCCCGAGACAGCCCCTCCCTTGCTTCAAACCTTTGAGCAAAAAATGGAGGGGATGGAACGGCTCGGAATCGAGCAAGCCATCGTGTTGCACTTCGGCACCGAACTCGCCCGCGTAAGCGCGCGCGACTTTCTGCGCGACACAATCTTCGGCAGATTGGACGCCCGCGAGGTGTACCTGGGTCACGGCTTCGCGTTTGGACACAATCGCGAAGGCCGGTTCGAGTTACTCAAGCAAGTGGCGGATGAACTGGGCCGCGGGGCCGGGGAAGTCCCCGAACTTCTCGTTCGCGGGAACCGCGTCAGCTCAACTATGATTCGACGTTTACTCGGTTCGGGCCGGGCGAATCTCGCGCGCCGAATGCTGGGCCGGCCTTACGGAATCGAGGGCCGGGTCATCGAAGGGCGAAAGATCGCAAAGGCCCAGCTCAACTACGCGACGGCGAACTTGAAGCCTCACAACATGGTCCTTCCGTCCAACGGCGTCTACGTGACGCTCACACTGGTTGACGGCATATGGCGGCGTTCGATAACCAACATTGGCCACAAGCCAACGTTCGGAGGCGATCCTGAAGTAACCGTAGAGACGCACGTGATCGACTTCGATCGCGAGTTGTATGGAGAGAAGATTCGCGTGAGGTTTCTTCACCGGCTGCGGGGTGAGCAGAAGTTCGAGTCCGTCGAGGCATTGCGCGCGCAGATAGGCACGGACTACAAGCGAGCCATTCGTTATTTCCAGATGAGCGGGCTGCGCACTAGTTTCAAGTTTGAGTGATACGCGACGCTCTTGTCGTTTCAAGTCGCCCGAAGACCAGGATGTAGGAAACAAACCATGAAGATTCTCGGTAGGCTCAGGACCGTATTTGGGTTGCCGGTCCTGGTTGCGGCGCTGGCTGTCGCCTCCAACGGGCAGCGGCCGCCCGATCGTGACTATCTCGTGTTCGTAGTATGCGAGTCGGCGGACAAGATAGTCCTGATCCGCTACGGTCCCCAGGGCGCCCGGGTTGAGCGAGAGTTCATCAGTGGAGCGATGCCTACAGATCTCGATGGCCCTCACGGCGTAGTCGTTTCGCCCGATAGGCAGTTCTACTACGTCTCGTTCGGACACGGCAGACCCTTCGGTTCGGTGTGGAAGTACTCGACTAAGAACGATGCGGTTCTGGGCCGGGTCACGCTCGGAAACTTTCCTGCGACGATGGATATCACTCCCGATGGCGGCTTTCTGTATGTAGTCAATTTCAATTTGCATGGCGATATGGTGCCCTCGTCGGTGTCGATCGTCGCCACCGAGCCTATGCTGGAAGTCGCGCGAGTCCAGACGTGCACAATGCCACACGGCTCACGCTTCAACCCGCAGGGTACACGGCAATACTCGGCTTGCATGATGGATGATGCGCTCGTTGAGATCGACACGAGCACCTTCCAGGTGTCACGCCACTTCATCCTGACAAAGGGCAAAGAGGCCGGCGCAAGCGGGGCGTTCAAGGGTTCGGGCTTGGAGCAGCACGAGGGTCACGACACCGGCGGCCACGGAATGGAGCCGCCAAAGCCGGGAGACATCTCGTGCTCTCCCACGTGGGCGCAACCGTCGATCGACGGGAGTTCCGTTTATGTAGCCTGTAACAAGTCGGACGAAATCGTCGAGGTAGACACGGCATCCTGGAAGATCAAGCGGCGGATAGCGGCGCGGCCGGGCGTCTACAATCTGGCGGTGACCAAAGACTGGCGATTGATCACTACCAACAAGCGCGACCAGTCGGTCTCAGTGATTGACCTGAAAGCCGGCCGCGAGCTGGGGCGAATTCCAACTAAACGCAAAGTAGTTCATGGAGCAGTGGTCTCGCCCGATAATCGCTACGCATTCATCTCGGTTGAAGGAGTCGGTTCGGAGCCGGGTACTGTGGAAATCATCGATCTGGAGTCATTGAAAACTGTGGCTACGGTTGACGTGGCGGAACAGGCTGCGGGGATTGATTTCTTGAGGATGGAGCCTTCACGTCAGCAAGGCCCGCGCTGAGGTCCGAGCCTCCTCAGCGGTTGATGCGGAGTATGAATGACCGACCAATCCGTTGCTGAGTAGCGTTCGGCCATTCTCAGGGGCTGGTCGGGTATGCGCCGTTCGGTTGCACCGCTTGGGTTGGTCGGTTATTTCAGGTTGACCGCACTAGAACCCCCAACTCCAGCCACCAACTCAATTCCCGGGACTCGTCGTTAGCCCCTTATCCTTTACCTTCCCCAGCTTCACAATCCAGAGGCCGCTGTTTATATCAATGAAGAAAATCTTGTCGCCCTGAGGCTGCCCGCCCCACGCGAACGGCTGGTTCGGGCGAAAGCCTTCAGGGTCGCCAGTCCAGACACGGCCGATCTCCCGGCCCTCGCGATAGAGGTCGCCGCGCAACTCTCCCGATACATCGACCACCCGGCCGCCCCCGCTGTAGTAGCCCATGTACATCACATCATCCTTAACCCAGATGTTGTGAGCCCCGGCTTCGGGCACCGGGTACTCGGCCACTTTGCGAGGATGCATAATATCCGACACGTCGATCACGTGAGCGATACCCCGAACCGGAATGCGCAGCCTCGACGTGATGACGAACTCCCCGGGAAATACCTCGTCGCCAACAAAGACATAGTTCTTGTAGCGGAACACGGCGTGCGCACCTGCAAGCCATCCGTCGCCATACAGTTCGTTATGATTGAAGCGATACTGGCTTACAAACACCGGCTTCTCCGGGCTGCCACCCTTGATGCCCGCGCCGACATCGAGAATCACCAGCCCATCTCTCCAATAGGCCAGGTACGCCAGGCCGTCTTTAACTTGAACGTCGTGCAGGTAGCGCCCCCCAACAGCCTCACCCATCGGGGTCCTATGGACTCTTGCCGTCGGGCTCTTCACCTCCCAGCGGGCCACTTCCTTTGGCGACTTCACATCGGCGAAGTCTATGACGCGCATCGAGCCTGTCGCGTCGTCCGTCAGGTAGACATAGTGGCCATCTACGAAAGCGCTGTGCACGCCGCCCGAGACCGTAGCCGTGTACTCCGAGATGACCTTCGGGTGAGCCGGCTCGGACGAGTCTAGAAAGACGATTCCATTCTTCCGGTTCGAGGCGCCTTCGCGCGACAGAACCGTAATGCGCCCATCGGCAGTAGTGCTTACGTCGTTCAGGATGCGCGCGTCGAGCTTGACCGTGTCGGTCAGTTTAGGCTCGGCGGGATTTGAGATGTCATAGACCAGCAGCTTATCCGAAATAGACGAGACATAGGCATAGTTGCCGAATATCCACTGTTCAGCCGTCTGAAGGTCCTTCACCTTCGCGCGGCCGACCACTTCGATGTCGCGCTCGACGTTGCGCGGCGTGACCACAACGGAAGCAACGGCGGTCTGGCTGCCGCCCGCGGCAGTGACGACGTAGGTACCGGGCCGCTCGGCGACGAAGCCACCGTCCGGTTCGATCATCGCGCCTTCTCCGCTCAACGCCCACCTGACCGAAGCCTCTTTCACCGGAACGCCCGCCGCATTGCGAGCTTTTACAGTAAAGCGCACGACATCCCCCGTGCGCGCATTCACCGACTTCGGATCGATTGCAAGGTTGTGGATCGGATTAGCCACGACAGTGACTGTTACAGTGCCGCTCGCTCCTTCGGAACTCGCACGCAACAGAGCGCGGCCAGGTCTGATTCCGGTCGCGACTCCGGCCGCATCGACCGTTGCAACCGCAGGACTGTCGGACACCCAGACGAGCGCCGCTTCGTTGCGCGGGTCGCCGTTAGCCGAGCGAGGGGTGGCATTGAGCTTGATAGCTCCGCCAACCACCAGCCCCCCAGGGGGCGAATCGATTTCGATTCTCGCTACTCGCGCGGGTTTCACGGTGATCGTGGCATAGCCGACCTTGCCCCCGATGATGACTCCAACTCGCAGCTCACCCGCACTGTAGGTGCTCACCGTGCCGACCATATCTGCGCCGCCCACGTCAAACGGCGCGGCGAACCAGACGGTGGGCTTGAGGTCGAGTTGCTTTCCCGATTCGTCCTTTGCTGTGGCGGTGAATTTGACTTGTTGGCCGACTTCGGCCTCTGCTTTTGCGGGTGTTATTTCGACCGTCTTCACAGCCGGATTCGGAGCCGCTGGTGTCTGCGCGATTGCGGTGAAATTCGCGGGAAGGAGCGCCGCAGCCAGGGAGACGAACGTGATCAGGACTCTCATTCTTAACATCGAGTACCTCCGGGATTGCCTCTTCTGATAGAAGAGTGATTCTAGTAGTCAGTCACTGTGAATCTAATACATTGCTCGCCGAATCCCACCCACGGCCGTTGGTGGGATTCAGGAGGCCATTTTTGTCCATCACAAATCATTGTGATTGAGTAGTACTCAGTTGCGGCGAAACATGTAAGGCAAGGACCGCCGTCCGCTGCTTGGAGTGAAGACTGTGACCGCCACATCGACACCGCGGGGCAACAAGGCGCTGATGTCGCCTTTGGTCATTATTCGAGTCGTGGTACCGCCAGGCAGGAAGTAACCCGATGGGTACTTCAGCCGCGCGACGGGCGTACCACCGATCTCCACTATCGAGTCAGCCGGGATGAAGTTCTCGCCGTCGACGATCAGCTTCCCACTGGCGCCCTTGAACTTTAGCGCTGTGATATTCGGATCGTGCAGGGTTGAGTCGGTATCCAGCAGCGCCATGGCGGCTTTTAGATCCGGGCGTGGGCCGATGTTCTCGCTCAAATCCCCACCTTGAGGCGTCCCTGTGGCTGCCAGCAATCGCCG
>JBGPFL010000322.1:0-6150 GCA_041483295.1 Blastocatellia bacterium
AAATCACCAGCGGCCAGGGCTGCCGGAGTGGCTGTGCCCGGATCGGCTTCCTGTAGTAGTGAAGCTCCCGATACAGTACGACTCGTCTCCAGGTCTCGGCCATCGCTGAGATTGATCCATGGATTGCCGCGCCCCGCCGCTGGCACGGTAACTTCTTCGCTCAAGGTCGCTTTGAGTGGTCGGGGTGGAGTGGGCTCCGGTCGATGTGCGGAAGCCGGCTCGAAGAGCAGAATTGATTGCGCCTGCACCGCGCCCAGTCCAAGCAACGATATGATCAAGAGGATTCTCTTTGTCATCGCGCCATCCTCCTGTCGAACCTGGCCGAGCGGTCACGCATGGTCGGAACGGGAATCGTGAACCATCTTGCGAAGGCGTGCTTCAATCCAGAGGCGCAGAGGCCGCCGGGACTGCGTAGCGAAAAACCCCTCTGCGTAAGCTCTGCGTAGTCTGCGGTGAAGTGCCCCAAAGGCGAGAGCGGCCGGAGGACTCCGACAAAGCCCCCCAACGAATCGGGCCTTTCTTCCATCTCAGCGGCGCCTACATGACGCAGGTATTTCTTCAGCATACTGCTCAGCAAGGCGCAGCTCGCGATCACTCGCGTCGCGCGCGCTTGACCTTAACTACCGGCAAAACCAGCGTCGCCTGTCTCCCGGCTCCGTTACTTCTTATGTTGATCGTGCTGGACGACGTGCTGCTTGATGTGACTGTTCCCGACGTCGCCGACTCGCTCGATTCGCCGTCGAACACTGTCACCTGCACGCTGTCGATCTGCAGCGCGCTGACTCCGCCGGTGAAGGACTGATTGACCGTGACGCTTTGGCCTCTTACAAGGTTTCGGTCTCGAATCGATTGAGTCAGATCGACGTCGAACGTTTGATCGATCGCCCTGCCCGCGCGGTTGAGGAACTGATAAGTCGCGCGGCTGATGCTCAGGTTAGAATCGAACGCGGAGAGCTGGACCGTGAACTGGTCACCCGACCTGATGAGTGTTACCAGCGGCGGCTGGCTCGGGCTGCACGGATCGATCAACTGCACGGCGGTTGAGACATGGCCGACCAGGTTCACGGCAAGCGCCCCGCCGTTACTACTGATGTTCAGCTGCGACAGTACCTCATCGGGCAGGACCTCATTTGCAGACAGCCCGCTGGGGTTGCCGGGGCAATCAATTACGACCGGAATCACCGGCCTGAATCGCACGCGGAAAGTCGCGGTTTGAAGCCCGCCGACACTGGCAGTGCCGTTGGGCCCAATCGATATGGGCGTTTCGGTTCCCGTTGCGCCCACCAGACTGACGGAGAAGAAAGCGCTATCGTCCTTGTCGGCGATCCTGCTGGCGTTGCCTGTGCGCAGGATCGAGGCGAACGTGAGATTGAGCGTGGCGCAGCCCAGGTTCTCGATGGTGAAGGTTCTGGCGGCCTTCGCCTTCGCCTTTCTCGGCTTGCCCCGAGGTGTCACCGCCACAAAGTCGAGTGCCGCTGCCCCGCCCTGCAGGGTTAGCCGTGCCTGCGCCGCGCCGGCGACGTTTGCGTTGAGAGGCACCTGAAGGATCGGCAGGCGTGGATTGTTGGTCGTTAGATTCAAGCAGGCATGAAGCGCGCCACACACGTTCGGCCTTACCGTGATCGTGATGGTTACTCGCTCGCCGGGATTGATTGGCCCGGTCGGGCAGCCGGTGATAGTGAAGCGCGCGGTATCATCCCTGTCTGTGCTGTTGCACTTGACTATCGAACAGAGGGTGACGATGAGCGGCGCGTTGCCGTTGTTAGTAACCTCGACCGTCTTTCCAGGCGGAGTTGTGTTCACCGGTACGTCGCCGAAATCCACGGTGCCTGTCACCGAGCCATCGGGCCGCCCGGGTTTTACGTTGCCAGTCTCAGACATGAGCTCGGACGTGTTTCCGGCGCGATCGGTCACCGTAACGGAGTAGATGCCCGTCACAGACGTGCCCACGCCGGTTAGGCTAAAGGAGCCATCGTCCGCTGTGGTTGTCTGGGCAAGGAAACTGGCGCCTTCAATCACCAGCTTCTCTGACACAATTCTGAAGTTGGTGACCGCGAACACCTCGACCGTGGCTCCGGCTTTTGTGGGGCCGTTAACCTGGCCGGTCACGTTCACGGCGCCGGCAGCAGCCACTACGTTAATCGAGTCGGCGAAGTTGAGCAGCGTATTTGCTCCCGGGTCGGGATCCCCGGCGTCGTTAGCGGTTGGCCCATCGCCATTCAGGTCAATAGGCGTTGCGCTACTTGAAATCGCGTTGCGGCTGATCGTGTTTCGGACATTGAAACTCTCTTTGCCTTCGGAGAGAGTGTCGGCTGCAAGGACGCCGGCTCGCGCGTTGTTCTCGAGTACGTTCTTCTCTATTCGGTTGCGGCCGACCCCGTCGAATGGACAGATCCGATCGATTGCGATGCCCGCTCCGGCGAAGTTGATTATCCTCAAACCACGAACGACGTTGCGACCCGAGCGAATCAACAATCCGTTAGCGTGAGCTTCTCCCTTCGCTGAATCGGTCGTTGCGCCGTCGACGGTCAACCAGGGCGCGCAGTTCTCTCCATCGCAGCCGTTTATGGTGATGTCGGACCTGGTCAGCGCCGGGAGCGGAACGAGCGGCCGAATCGTCTTGCCTTTGACCCCGTCGGCGAAAGTTATGGTTGCTTTGCCGCCGTTGCAGTTGGCGAGTTCTATGGCCTGTCTGAGCGAGAGCGGCCCGCTGGGCACCGCTCCAGTTTGAGGAGCGGTATCGGCCTCGGTTGTGACCACCATACTCAGGGGCGCAACGTCGCTTCGAATAATGCTGCGAGCAAGATCACTGAAGTCGTTGGCCTGGCGATCGCAGTCAGCGGAGTTGGGAATGGCGCCGGGCCTGTTGCACTCGCCGCCCTGGAGTAGAAGCGTCGCGCCGGGCAGATTGGTTGCCGGTTGTGGGAAGACAATCTGATCGACCTTCGCTTTGTTAGCGGCGATCTCGGCGGCCGACTCGAGGCCGAGAAGGATCACATCGAGCTCAGAAGTGATTCCGCTCAGCAAGGCCGCGACGCGGGCTTTGTTAGCTGCCTCAACACCGAGGTCCGGATCATCAGGCTGGCCGTCACTAGCCATGAGCAGCACTCTGCGCGCGCCCTCGCGTCGATTCTGATTCAGATGGGCATCGGCTGTAATGATGGCGGCGGTGTACCTGGTCCCCCCGAACGGACAGCCGGCCTGACCTGCTCTCCCGCAAAGCGAGCAACAGACGAGCGCTTCAACCTTGGCGGCTACGCTCTCGGCAGCGGCGGTCGAGTTAATCTCGGTTAGCGGCGCGACGACGGTTGCGTCTTCGGCGAAAGTTATCACCGCCACCGCAACTGAGCCATCGCGCGGAATCGCTGTCGGATCGCGCAGAGCACGAAGGACGCCCTGAATTTCGACGTTGTAAGTTTCGCCCTTCTGCGCAATGCTGCCTGAGCGGTCGAGGATAAAGCCGATGTCCCGCTTTACGGGAGTGAAGCAGCCTTTGGGAGGGTCGGTAGAACATGATTGTTGCTGCGCGATCTGATGTGGAGCGTTGATCATTGCTCCCGCCGCCACCAGGACAGCCAGGGCCATTCGCATCAGCAGTCGATGATCTCGAGGAAATTGGTCGCTTGGAGACCGCAACACCTTCGAGGCTAGCCTGAGCGCCGTTCCATCAATCGAGGCTTTCATTCGGAACCTTCCTCCAATCTCGCATCCGTATTACCGTGGGCCTTGCTGCCATTGATGAGTTCGATAGGACTAGAGCATGTAATGTGCCACCGAACGGGCTTGCTACTTAATCAGTGGGGAGGAATTATAACTTATCTATCCTGATGGTGCACAAACTCTCATTGACGTTTCAGAACGGCGGCGTCCTGGCGCTGAACCATCCCCGCTGGATACAAAGTGCCCGAATTCCGTATCCAGGCGGTATTGACTATCCGGTACTTTAGTCATGGCGAGGGGAAAGGGACAGCCACGAATCACACGAATTTCACGAATTGCACACGAATCAGTCGTGATGCATTCGTGTAATTCGTGAGATTCGTGGCTGCCCCTTCTCTCATTTCGCATGCGATGGTTTGAGCTCGATTACAAGCGCCGATCCATTCTCGTCAATCTTAATCTCTCGCTCGCTCGCATCGTAGCCCAGAGCCTTGGCTCTGAGCGTATACGATCCCGGCGGTACCGGTTTGTTTAGAATGAACTCTCCGTCGGAATTGGCCGTGCCCCATGTCAACAAGGTATTCTCGGTGATCTGCTTGGCCCCACCCGACAGCAACCCGACAAGCGCTCCCGCTATCGGTTTCCCATCAGCCGATGATTTGACGATTCCGCGAATATTGACCGCCCGAGCCGGGGCCATATTTGGAGTTGGGGTCGCGGGTTCCACTGGAAGCTGGCGCGTGACTTGTGAGTCGAGTTCAGCCAGCATCGCCGAGATAAGATGCGATGGGCGCAGGAACCCGACTGCGCCGAAGACGCGCACGTCTTCGGGGAAGCCATCGCCGTCCCGGTCGATCGGCTGGCTGTCGGCCACGACCTTTGTGGGAATGCCTATCAACTCGCCCCGAGCGTTGACCGCTGCGCCCCCGCTGTTGCCGTGGATCATGCGGGCGTCGGTCTTGATCCAGTTTCCAAGGATATCTCTGCCTTCGACCGAGCCGCGATTGACTGTCACGGTCAAGCCCCCTTTTTCAGGAAAGCCAATGATGAACAGGTCGTCGAGCAAGCGAACAGATCTTGAGTCTCCGATCGCTACGGCTTGAAACATCATCGATGCGGCCGCCACCCTAGCGCCGGCCTCCGGCTCGATTCTCAAAAGGGCGAGGTCATACTCCTTGTTGAGCAAGACGGGCTTGAGGCGATAGCGCAGGGAGGTCGAAGACGCGTTCCCATCCGGCGACAGGGTGAACAGGAGGTCGCCGAAGATGCGGCCCGACCGGCTGTCGAAGATGACGTGGCAGTTGGTTGCGACGATTCCGTCTTTGCGCACGATTACGGCCGAGCCTCGAGGCCTTGGGCTTTGATTGGGATCGCCCGAGGTGCGAACGAAAATGAGACCGACCGTGGCTACCGCCTGACGAACGTGGGCTCGAATTTCGGGTGTGAGGTCGGCTTGCTTCTTCGCCGGAGGCGGCTTGCCGCCCGGCGCCTGCTTTGGAGAGGTTCCCTGATATCCGGCCGAAGCGCAGGCTGCAAAAAGAGCGACCACGACCGCCGCAGCCGGCGTCTTGATCTTGAGTCTGCTTTGCCCACCAGCCATATGGTCGCCTCAGGGGTAAGGAAGCGCGAGATGAGTTGGAGGGCGACATGCCTGTGCGAGCGCCCGCTTCAATCGACTGTTCGAACTATTAACGACGAATAAGCGGGGCGCCCACGAGGGACTCCCCCACTGAGACTGCCTGTCGCAATCAAATCAAAGAACGAGATCCGATCATTTGTGCTTCAATCTCATCTCGAAGACCATCGCCTGGCGCGGCTGAAGCTGGCCCCCGTCCTTGTCGTCAATCGCAACGAAGGCTTCACCCTTCTTCTGGTCCTTGCCGGATGCCAACTTGATACCGCGCGCGCGCACGCCGTTCGCGTCGTTTTTGGGCAGGACAGCGACAAGATTCTCCACCGCAAATGGTGTCTTTTGCTGCTTGGTGATGCTGGCAAGCTCGGCCGCCGCGCTCGCAGCCGAGCCGCTCAACTCGCAGCTACACGGGTTCTTGTCGTCGCAGCAGTTCTTGTCCTTGAGAGCTGCGTCTAGAAATTCGACACGCTCCGGCGATACGATCACCTGAAAGACTTCGGTGCCCGCCTTGTCGTCGAAGCCGATCACCTGGGGATCGGAAGGGAGGAGCGTGACGACGTTCGGATTGATCATATTGTCGATCTTGCGGGAGCAGGGATAGATGATGCAGCGCTTGCCTCCAGGCTCAACATTGATGAAATAGACGTAGCCTCTGAAGTTGCTCTTGAGTTTCACCTTGAGTTCATCGTCCTCGGTGAACACCTGGTCGGAATCGATGGGTGAGCCGTCTTTCAGGATGGTCACGTGTATTCCGTCGGCGCGGTTCTTAATGACCAGGGCGCGAGAAGTGAGCTGTTCGCCCGGGTCGGCAGCTTTGTGGTTGATCTCGATCGTCTCGAATATCTCTTCGTTATCAT
>JBGPFL010000323.1:0-6138 GCA_041483295.1 Blastocatellia bacterium
AAAGCAGAAGTACTTTCGTTATCCGCGGTTGAAGCTGAGCAAGGACGAGCAGAACCGGGAAGAGATAAAAGCGTTCCTCAAACAGAAGGGTTATTTAGACGCGCCGGCAACCATCGATGCTCGAGACCGAAAGTTTAGCGAGCTCTACTGCGCCGCCCAGGCTCGGGGAGATCAGGACTGCGTCAACCTGATGAAGGCCAAGTTCAAATCGTTGTTGCTCGACACGACGCTCAGGGCTCGCGCCGCCGCGCGGAGTCGAGTCGGATACGACGTCAAGCACATCTTGATGATCGGAGCGAATCAGTTCACCTGTGACAATCTCGGTGAACTGCTCTCTTATTACAGAAGCCTCGGTGCGCACTTCATCTCACTGGACGAAGCGCTTAAGGACCCGATCTATTCCATAGTGGACGAGAAGGGAAAACCTGCCGCTCGCGCCATCATGCGCGAGGTGAAGCGCAGACAACTGGCAGGATCCGAGTGACCGCTTGTATTCATCCAGCGATCGGCCCCACGGCAGAACATGACTCAGCGTGACACTCATCAGCCTGCACCTGGGTTCCGGGCTGCGACGGCAGGATCATCTCCTGCGAGGGCTAGAATCATGTTCACTGCCGATGCCACCACGGGTGATCCCAGGGTGTTGAGAGCCTGCTGGGTAGCCACTGCGTTCTGAACTGACAGTACGAGCGCCTCGGCGACTGCCTGGTATACTGCGCCCAGGGAGCGTGCGCGGCAGTTATCAGGATCGAAGTGGTTCTGCGCAGCCCCAGGGTCTCTGCTCTGTGACGCGGCCTGGTGATTCAAGGCAGCCTGCGAGATGGCGGCGGCCTGCTGATACTTCTCGGAGGCTGTCCCGAACCGGGCAAGCAGCGGTGTGAAGGTGTCTTCGATGCGGCTCTCCTCCGCGAGGACTGACTCCATAGTTGTGCGCTCAGGCGGAGCCAGCTTAAAGACCTCACTCACGGCCAGAGCCAGTTCAAGGAGACTCTTCTCCTGCTGTGCGGTCACCTCGTTTTGGGCTGCCATACAGGCTGACAAGGCCATTGACAGAGCGACCATCTCCTTTATCTCAACCGGGGCTTCGCCCAGTATCGCGTTGAGGTTCAACGTGGCGTTCACGGCAATCTCCCCAATGTTCGCGCTGGAGTCTGTCATAATCCCTCTTTTCCAAAACCGGCCAGTACATCCTCGATAAATCTCGAAACCGGCTGGCTGATCTGTAAGGCGCAAAGGAACCGGGCGATAGCGCTCTGGGTACAACACGGCGAACTCTGTCCGACTGAAGCATCAGAAGAGCCTTTAGTGATGCTCTGTTGGTAAAGACGCCTTCGGGAGGTGGGATGTGAATTGTATCAAGCAGACTCGGCAGCTCAGGTCTCAGACTCAGCGCCCCTGAGGTCCGCGCATCCCGGGAGCGCATCACATGCAGCTTGTACCGAGGTCGAACAGTCCGATATGATTCGCGGTTTGGAACACCATTGGCAAGGAGACGAGAAGTGGAGAAGACCCTGGTGCTTGTCAAACCAGATGCGGTCCAGCGTGGACTCATAGGCCGCATCATAACGCGATTCGAGGACAAGGGACTGAAGCTCACCGGCATAAAACTGATGACCTTGAGTAACGAATTGCTTAACGAGCACTACAGCCATCTCGCGGACAAAGCGTTCTTCCCTGGCACGGTGAAGTTTATGCAGGCGACCCCGGTTGTCGCGATCTGTTTGGAGGGTATCGATGCAGTGGAGACGGTGCGCCGGCTATGCGGCATAACAAACGCTCGGGAGGCCGCACCTGGAACGATTCGAGGTGATTGGGCGATGAGCATACAGGCCAACCTGGTTCATGCTTCTGACTCGAGAGAGACGGCGTCCAAAGAAGTGCCTCGGTTCTTCAAGGCGGCTGAACTCTTCGACTATCACTCGGCGCTTACCGGCACTGTTTATTCTGAAGACGAGCTTGAGTAGAGCAGGTCAGACTCATCCGATCAGAGGACATCGGCGTTCCGGTACTTCAAAAACTTTCAATCTAAGTTCAAACTTCTGGAGCCCGGACTGTGGGGACTGAGAGCGGCCATGTGCGCTCAGAAGACGAGGTGTTGTCAGATGAGCGGGCGGTGGGCAACTACTGGGAGGCCCGTTCCACGGGCTAGTCGTACAAAGAAAACGTCCACCTGGGACAACGTTGACTTGACTGTTGGAGGGTTCGGGCCTAGAATGCGGCCATCAGATAACCAAGAAGCGGGATGGCTGAGAGTCGGTTGTGCAAGGAACTGCTTATCGTAAGTGTCGGTGGGACACGAGCAGTGCGGGAGGCGTAACAGATGAGCCCAACGATTATTCGCACTCCTCAGGCGGCTAGGGGAGACCTGTTCGGAGACTAGCACATCACGAGACCCTCGTTAGAGCACACTCACCCGCCTGCATTCGCGTGGGGTCAGGTCGTTTAACCGGCACTGATTCATCTCTAATCGCGGGTTGCAGTACTGTACGCATGAATAAACATAGATTCCAGGGACTGACGTAGCGGGCACTCAGACTCGCCAGCCTCAGCATTTCTTGAGCAATGTGCCCGCTTACGTAGCCGGGTTGGTTGTTTGCTGCTGGTCGTGTATCAGTAGCCTGCTTCAGCCAATCTGATTGACCTCAGGAATCCTCTGTCACGCAAAGCGTGCCAGACGAACACACAAGGAGGCACAAATGTTAGGGAATTACATCAGGCGCGGACTCACCGGGCGCACCCTCGGGCGAACCGGGAGTTCAAGAAGAAAATCCAGGAGGTTCACCTTATGAGAAACAAGAAGTTTTCGACAAGCCGTGCTTTTCTAGGCATCCTTCTCTCGCTTCTGCTGCTTAGTGGAAGCGTTCCGGCGCAAAGCGCCACTTCTTCCGTAAGTGGCTCCGTGGTGGACTCACAGGGCAAGGCTGTCGCAGGCGCGACGGTCACGCTCACCAGCAGTGACACGAACACCGTCCGGACGGCTGCGGCTGGTGAGAACGGCGCGTTTCTGTTCAACCTGGTGCCGCCGGGTGAGTACCAGCTTGAAGCGTCAGCTAGCGGGTTCAAGAAAGCTGTGATTACGGGTGTGCGCGCGCTGGTAGCCAATGCGACCAACGTAACAGTAGAACTGGAAGTTGGCGGCGTAAGCGACACGGTTACGGTCAGCGCAGGGTCTGCGGAGGTACTCAATAGACGGGATGCCAGCCTCGGCAACAACTTCGTGGCCCAGCAGATCACCCAGTTGCCGCTCGAATCGCGAAACGTGGTGGCTCTGCTAAGCCTGCAACCGGGTGTAACCCGAGCCGGCAATGTCACCGGTTCGCGCACGGACCAGGGCAATATCACTCTCGATGGCGTCGACGTCAATGAGCAACAAACGGGCCTCGATCCGCTGACCGGCGCGGCATTCGCCAGCGTACTACGCGTGACGCCCGATTCCGTTCAGGAGTTCCGGGTAACGACCACGAACCCCAATGCGGCGGAGGGCCGGTCGGCGGGCGCCCAGGTGGCTTTAGTCACCAAGAGCGGGACCAATCAGTATCATGGCTCGGCCTACGAGTTCCACCGCAATACGATATTCACGGCCAATAACTTCTTTAATAACAAAGCCGGCGTGTTTAAACCGACTGATCCGCAGGTGATTGCCGGTCTGAAAGGCGTCGGAACGGAGAAACTGCCGAGACCCAAACTAATCCGCAACCTGTTTGGCGGTACGTTCGGCGGCCCGATCAAAAAAGACCGCCTATTCTTCTTTTACAACTACGAAGGCCGGAGGGACGCCAGTGAAGGGACGGCTACTACACCCGCGACCGTGCCGCTGCCAAGCCTTGGCCGCGGCGAAGTGAACTATCGCGATAGAACGGTTTCGGCCGCGTGCCCGGCGGGGTGTCTCGTGACGCTAAAAATCGCCGACATCAACGGGCTCTTTCCCGCGGTCGGGGTTAACCCGGCGGCACTTGCAATCCTGGCGGACGCCGCGAAGAAGTATCCGGCGAATTCGTCGGAGGTCGGCGACGGCCTCAATACTGGAGGGTATCGGTTTAATGCTTCGACACCGGCGCGATTCACCGCGCACATTGCGCGGCTCGACTACAATCTCACACAGGACGGTCATCACGTGCTGTTTTTGCGGGCGAACTACCAGCAGGATGTCGTCCTGAACTTGCCCTTCTTGCCCGACTCTCCAAAACCGGGAACCTGGAACCACCCACTTGGATTCGCGATCGGGCACACATGGTCCATAAAGAGTTCGCTGATCAACGACCTCCGCTTTGGCATGACTCGCAACGCATTCTCGACTTTTGGAGATTCCGGAGCGAACAACATCCAGTTTCGGTCGGTTTTTTCCCCAGCGAATTTCTCGCGCACCTTCGCACGCACGAACCCGACTTACAACATCACCGACGACCTGTCGTGGACGCATGGTTCCCACAGTGTTCAGTTTGGCACAAACGTTCGGGTAATTCGTAATACGCGGACTAGCGTCCGCTTCGACTCCGCCAACAGCAATGGGTTCTTCTATGATCGGTCGGGAGCGGTTCTTACCGACCCGCTGAACCCGCGCGCCGGCTCGGCGTGGGTAACTCCGATGAAGCACGCACTCGCCGCAGTTATTGGTCGATATGCACAGTATGCCTCCAACATCGATTACAAGCTGGATGGGAGCATCCTGAATTCGGGAGACCCGATTGTGCGCACCTTCGCGACCAACGAATATGACTTCTATGCACAGGATTCGTGGAAGCTCCGGCAAAACCTGACGTTGACCTATGGGCTGCGCTACGGCTTGAGCAGGCCTATATATGAAACACATGGCTTCCAAGCCGCTCCGACAGTCAATCTGGGCGACTTTCTCCAGAGGCGCCTCGATGGCGCCGCCGCCGGCAAGCCGGTACAGGAGCTGATCACCGTTGACCTGGCTGGACCCGTCAACAACAAGCCTGACTACTATAAGTGGGACAAGAACAACTTCCAGCCGCGCGTCTCCGTCGCCTGGACGCCAAACTTCAGTGGCGGTTGGAAGCGCAAGATTCTTGGCAGTGATGGCGACCTTGTAATCCGAGGTGGTTTCGCGAAGCTCAATGACTTCCTCGGCCAGGCGTTGGCGACTAATTTCGATGCCGCCAATACTCTCGGCTTCTCTTCGAGCACGAGCATATCGGCGAATACCTACAACGTCACGACTCGCCCGGCGCCGCTGTTTTCGAGTTTCGGGCAGGGTATCCGCGCATTGCCGAATATCCCTCCTGCCGCGGCTTTGAAGTTCCCAATAAACAAGGCAGCAGATGGCTCGACACGCATTGAGAGTTCTCTGGACTCGAGCTTGGTTTGGCCCGAACACTATAGCTGGGATGTGTCGGTCGGCCGCAAACTGCCCGGAGGAGTGTTCGTCGAAGGCGCTTATGTCGGCCGCAAGGCTCGCAAGCTGCTCTCTATAGTCGACTCGATGCACTTCAACAATCTGGTCGACCCGAAGTCGGGGATGGACTGGTACACCGCCGCGGGCAAGATCGAGGATGCGCGGCTGGCCAACACACCGCTCAACAAGATCGGGGCGATCCCCTTCTTTGACAATCTGTTCAAGGCGGGCCCATTGGGAGCGTTCCTAGCTGGCGACTTTGGTGATCCGGCCTTCATCGGCCTTACCCCGACCCAGGCTATGTACTACATGGCTGCGAGGGGGGACACCGTGGGTGGCTATGACATCGTGGACTGGACGTTCCTTCAAACCCTGCTAGACCCATTCTCGACAGTCGGGGCGTTCGCGTTCAGACAAAACCAGTATGGCTCTTTGTTTACGACCAGCAACTACGGCGAATCGGATTACCATGCCCTGTTGTTGAGCGTGCGCGAGCGGTACAAAGAGAGCCTGACGTTTGACTTCAACTACACAATGTCGAAGTCTCTCGACACAGCCTCGGGAACGAACAACAACGCGGGCTTGATTCTGAATCCGATAACCCCAAAGGCCAATCGCGGGGTCTCGAATTTTGACGTAAAGCACCTCATCAACGTCAATGCCATATGGGAAATGCCGTTCGGGCACGGCAAGAGGTTCTTCTCGAAGTCGCCCGGCATTGTCGACGCCTTTATCGGTGGCTGGCAGTTGAGCGGCATCTTCCGATACAACTCCGGCCTGCC
>JBGPFL010000324.1:0-6136 GCA_041483295.1 Blastocatellia bacterium
CTTGTGTGCGTTTGTCCTGCGGAATACCATTCCATCTGTTTCAGGTTGACTCTGCATTCCGTGTCTCTCTCCTTCTGGACGTCCAGGTTTGTTCAATGGTTCGTTCATAAGACCAAGACGCCGGGGAGAACATACTCCCGCCCGGCGGCTTCGACTGGAATCCCCGGCCAGTTGGGGGATGCCGAGATCACTTCGACATGGTCGTCGAAGGCGATGCAAGTCTCTTCGGTTTTCGTCCCGGTGATGGAGGGGTTCCACGCGAATGCCTGACGCAGTTGAACCTTCTCTTCAGATTTCGGGTGCGCGACCCAGTCACGAGTGCGATAGCCCGTCGCGCCTCCCTGATGATGTAAATGCTCCTCACCTGGAAAACCCTCCTGTTCGTAGCCGCGAGAAGTCACAACATACAACTCGCTGCCTCTCACCCCGGGTCTCGTAGCTGCGAACAACTGCGCATTTATCCGGGCACAGGCTTCGGTCCGGCGCCTCAACTCGTCAGGAGCGGCGCCCCTGCAGACGATGCGTGTAAGAGAAACAGTCAAACCTCCGCGCCGCGCGCAGGCCACCACCATTACCGACTTCTCCCATCGTCGCTCAGTGGGAACAGGATGCCTGTACTTCGCAAGTCGCCCGTCAGCAGCAACCAGCGACACGACCGAGTGAGCCCCACAAGCAGCCAATGCGTCTGATGCCCGTCGAGCAATCTCAATCTCGGTCAACCCTGGCTCGAGACTGGCGGCCATCCCGCCAATTGCCTCTCCGGCGTCATGTCCCAGCGCGCGATAGCGGCCGACTTCTGATTGTGTCAGGCCGCCGCGCGCGCGACTCAGCTCCGACTCGATCACTCGGTCGCACCCCGCAGCGGGAAGATCGGACGCGAGACCTTTATTGTCGTCCAGCAAAGCCCGCGCGTGCTCAGTGACAATCACCGGGTTTGCCTTCTCATCCTCCCAACCAAACTCGACCGGCTCGTAGCCCTGGCCATCGAGCTCTTCTTCGAGCAAGCGCGGCATTTCGATTCTGTTAGCGAGAACGAAGCGTCGGGCGTCTCTGCGAACGAACAGCCAACCCGCGCCTGCCTCCCGGCTCTGGTCGATGCCGTTGCTCCCGCCGCAGGTGAGCCACGCAAAGTTATGCCGGGCGTTGAGCAATATACCGCCGAGGTCCTCTGTCATCAGTTGGACCAGGCGGCCGGTCTTCTCTGCTATTTCACTCTGCTTGGTCATGCGAATGATGCGCGAAGCGTGATCCGTGATTCGTGATGCGTGATTCGTGATTCGTGATGGGTGATGCGTGATCCGTGATTCGTTGGCAACAGGACACCAAGGGATCCCGTGTCATATGCGCCCTGCCCATCACGGATCACGCATCACGCATCACGCATCACGCATCACGTCTCACGCATCACGGTCTCACATCTGCGACAAACTTCCGGTAGTAGTCCTCGATCCCATCGGTATTGGTCTCGCCGGAAATAATCAGTATCCGGTGCCGAAAGGTAGCCGACCGTCCCGCCTCGAGTGTGAAGTTCAACTCCTCTTTGCCGTTGCTGAGCGCCTTCTGCCCGAGCGGATTCGCCGCAAACAACCCGTATCCGCGCGCGTGCCAGTAGGTCGGGTAGCCGGGATTACCAGGGTGATCGAACATGGCAAGCGTTACCGCCTCCTGGCCGATCTTACCGCTCAGCGTGACCCATCTGCCGCGCGTGCCCCACACGTCGTCCCCGGTCTTGCCTTCGCTGCTGCGATAGAGGCCCGTCACTCCTGTGTTGTCGAGCTTCGCGACCGCGGTTGGCTTGCCGCCCGCATCGGTGAAGACGAGCGGCTCGTTCGAAGGCTGTTCGAGCTGGCGGGCCACGCGCATTCCGATCGTCCCTTCCTTGTTGTCTTTGAACAAGACGCGTTCGCCCAGCGCAGTCAGCTTCGTTATTCGGTCGACGCCGCGCAGGTTCGGCCCCGCGTGAAAGACAAACTTTGTCTCCTCGCGCAGGATGGTCCTGCCGCCGGGCATAATCCACTCCATCACGACTTCGAGCTCGCCGTGGTCTTTACCGCCGGCGGTCCGCTTCACCTCGCGGTGAATGATCGCGCCCATCTTTGCTTGCTGCTCGGGCTTGAGCGTGTCGGCATTGTTCCAGAAGTCGACGCCGTTCACGTCGCCGTAGTTGAACCACAGGCCGGCGTGGTGCGGATGATCCACCCGCTCGCCCGCCCTCGGCTCGAGTGGAAAACCGCGAGTGATCGGAGTGCCCTGAGCCGTGTTGAGAGGAAAGAGAACCGGCTTCTTGAGCGTCTTCGGAAAAATGTATGCGGTGAATGGCTTTCCGTCGACAAGGACATCGACACGGCCCTGCGACAGGTTGGGGACGACGCGAACGCCGCGCGTGTCATCGCCTCCGCCGCCGGCCGCACGGTTGAATGTCGCACTACCAAACACCGCCGCCACTGCTAACCACACCAGCCCATGCCGGCAGACAGACCGAAATGCAAGCATCACGTCCTCCACAATGCGATCAGATGTCTTCATAGAGATCCAGGAGAGGAATGTTCAAACCCACTGACTCCATTTTTAGCTCGTCCGTTTCCGTCAACGTCTGGACCCACCAGTTGCCGTCGTCGTCGCGTCTATAGACATGAGCTTTGACTTCGTCCTGTGCGATCAACACATACTCGCGCAAGCTATCGAGCGTTTGGTAAGCGTGAAACTTCTCACGGCGGTCAATCGCTTCGGTGCTCGGGGAGGTTACCTCGACAATCAGGCAAGGTCGAGTTAAGAAAAAGTCCTGGTTATCCCCAGGATCACAGCTCACTACTACGTCCGGATAATAGAACAGGTCCGTTGCCTCGATCCTAACCTTCACATCTGCCATGTATACTCGGCAGGGTCCGCGGCGAACATGACTCCGCAGACGACTCGCAAGACTGAGCGATATTGTATTGTGCGCCCTGCTCGCCCCCGCCATCGCGTACACCTGGCCGGCGATGTACTCGTGGCGCACCGGGCTCGTCTTCTCACCCTCGAGGTAATCTTCGACTGACAGGTGCACCAGAGGCATTAGCGAAGACATACACACCTCAGAAGTCGCGGATTTCGGATCGCCGTCTCAGTCGTGGGCAATCCGAAATCCGCAATCCCAAATCCGCAATCGCGTCAACCAATCACCACATCCTGCTTCTTGTCGTCGAAGGTCACTCGCTTACCCGTCTGCAGCGCGGCAATGGTCATACACAGCGCGACCGAGTGGTTATAGGCCGCGTGGATATCGGCATTCGGGGTCTTGCGCGAACGAACGCACTCCATCCAGTTGCGCATATGTGCGAGGGTCGAGTCGTCCACGCCGGTGTCGGCCGAAGTCTCGACCTGAGCAGCCTCGGCAAGCGACATCGAAGGCAGGAGGTTGGGCTGCATCTTCATCTCGTTCGCTTCCCGCTGCTTCAATCCGCCTTCGGGTCCGATCTTGTTTGTGTCCAGATTGAGCGAGCCGGCGTTCGAGTAATAGATCTCCTTGGTTCCTCCCGCGCTGTTGGTTTGCCGGGAAGAGTAGGTCACCTGGAAGCCTTTGCCTCCTTTGGCCGCATTGCCGTAATCGAACACCGCCGTCATGGTGTCGAAGTTCTTCCGCCCGTCGTGCCACAGGTAGATGCCGCCGTTGGCAACCACGCTGGTTGGGTGAGCCAGTTCCGCGAACCAGTGCACAGTGTCGATTTGGTGTACCATCCACTGATCGGGGATGCCTGACGAGTAGGGCCAGAAGAGACGGAACTCTAGGTACTTCCGCGCATCAAATGGCTCGAAGGGGCGGTTGATCAAGTAGCGCTTCCAGTCGGTGTCCTTCTCCTGGAGCAGCGGTACGACATTTGGCCTGCGCCAGCGGCCCGGCTGGTTGACGTTCCAGGTCATCTCGGCCATCACGATGTCGCCGAACTTGCCCGACTTGAGGTATTCATAGGCGCGCATGTAACTCGGGGTCGAGCGCCGTTGAGTGCCGACCTGGACGATCTGCTTCGATCCACTCACGACCTTGAGAGCCTCACGAGCGTCCGACATGATGTTGGCGAATGGCTTCTCGACGTAGACGTCCTTGCCCGCGCGCACGGCTTCAATGCAATGTTGTGCGTGTTGAAAGTCCGCGGTCGCGATGATGACCGCGTCGATGTCTTTCATCGAGTAGAGCTCTTCGGTGTTTCGCGCCTTGGCCAACTGCTCGCCCATCGGCGCTTTATGCTTGTCGGCCTGCGCGGTGACGAAGGCGACTCCATCATCGCGGCGTTTATTCCAGATGTCGCAGACGGCGACCGGTTCAAAATTCAACGTGCCTGCGAGCTTCAAGAATGCCGGAATCAGCGCTCCGCGCGCGCGGTCTCCCGGCCCGACAAACGCCACGCGGACTCGCCCGTTAGCGCCCAGTATTCTAGCGTAGCTCGACGCCCGCGAGCTGATCGCGATGCCTGCTGCTCCGGCTGCGGCCGTCTTCATGAAACCTCTGCGTGAATCAGTCTTGTTTGACATAATCATCCTCCCTTTTCATGCGCGCCTGACGACGTTCATCTGGTTTTCACTATCACTCGCCGATGATCTTCATCGACTCAGGATTCCAGCCATACGGCCGGCCGTCGAAGTAGCTCATGTTCGACAAGAGCGCCGGTCCTGCTGCGCGGAAGCCGAAGACAGAGTCTTCAACCACCGGCTTGCGCGAGCGCACCGCCTCGAAGAAATGTGTGAAGTGATCGAGGTGCTCGCTGTAGCCCCAGGGAGCGAAGAACTTCTCTTCGCTCGCCGAGCTGATCTTGTTCTTCTGCTCCGGATACAGCTCGCGATACTTCTTCAGGAACTCCTCTTGAATCGCCTTCGGGAATGTATCGATCGTGTAGCCGGGTTCCTTCGGCTGCGCCTGGCTCGACACAGTAACGCTGCCTCCCCCCACAGTCATCACGCCCTCAGTGCCGATGAAGCGGAAGCCCCCACTCTCGCCGGCTCCGTCGGCGAAGTTGACCTTCAGGAAGAGATTGAAGCCGGAATGGTTTGACGCCCTTTGATAGTCGTAAAGCCCCGCCATGACATCCGGCACGTCGCGGCCGTCAATCCAGTGGCGCAACCCTCCCGTTGCCATCACGCGAGTCGGTCCAAGGGTCCCCACTATGAAATGCATGCCCGAGAAGAGATGCACGAACAGATCGCCCGCTACCCCGGTGCCGTAGTCGCGATAATTACGAAAGCGAAAGACTCGAGTCGCATCGAACGGCCGTTTTGGCGCTCGCCCAAGATAGCGGTCCCAATCGATGGTTTGTGGCGAGGCATCGGGCGGAATCGAATATTGCCACGCGCCCATTGCGGAATTGCGGTCGGTCCACGCCTCAATCAGGTTCAATTCGCCGATCGCTCCGGAGGCCAGCAGTTCTTTCGCCTTCTTATAGAGAATGGAACTTACGCGCTGGCTTCCGACCTGAAGGATCCGTTTTGTCTTACGTTCGGCTTCGATCACCGGCCAGCCGTCGTTGATCAGTTGCACCACAGGTTTCTCGACGTAGACGTCCTTGCCGGCGTTCATCGCATCTATGGCGGCCTGCATGTGCCAGTGATCTGGAGTCGCAACGATCACGGCGTCGACATCCGCGCGCGCGAGGACCTCTCGGTAGTCGCGCGTCGTGAAGACATGGTCGCCCCAGATCTCTTTCGAGCGAATGCATCTGCCATCGTAGACATCTGCTACCGCCACCAGCTCGACGCCGGGCACCCGCAGCGCAGTGGTTGCGTCGCTCATTCCCTGACCGCCGGCGCCGATGAGCCCGATTTGAATCTTGTCGTTGGCTGAGGTCTTCTGAGTCTCGGCGGCCGTCTGCCACGAGGGAAGAATCGTGGTGTTCGAAGCGCGGACCCGAATAGAAGCGCCCGCTACCAGGGCGGATGCCGAAGCCAGCTTGATGAAATCTCGTCTCGACGTGTCCTTGGATTTCCTCATAGTCGTCCTCACTTGGCCGTGCTACTTTAGCACTTTCATCGCATCAGGATCCCATCCGTACACGCGGTTGTTGAAGAAGCTGTCATTGGTCACCAGCGCCGGACCCGCAGCCCTCAATCCAAAAACCGGATCTTCAACCACCGGCTTGCGCGTTCGAACTGCGTCGAAGAAGTTCAC
>JBGPFL010000325.1:0-6135 GCA_041483295.1 Blastocatellia bacterium
CTTGATGCTGGCCCAGTTCGCCAAAATCTGGTCGCTGAGCGGATTCTTAGTAGTAAGGTCAAAGCCGCGGGTTGAGCGATTGAAACGCTCGAGCCACGGAACCTGCACATCCCAACGCAATCCGAGATTCAAGGTGAGTTTCGGAGTGACCTTCCAGTCGTCCTGCAGATAAAGCGCGTAGTATGGACGACTGCGGTAGGCACTGTCGTTCACGTCGATTCCTCCGGCGGTGGGTGCGCCCAACAGCAGACTCGCCACGCCGCTTCCATCAAGTTCGCCCTGGTCGCGGCTCGGGAACTGCTGGGTCAAACCCTTTCCGAAGGTGAAGGTGCCGTTAGCCCACCCTGGACTCACAGCGCCCGCGGCCACGTAGTTCAACTCAAAGCCGGTCTTAATCGAGTGGGTGCCGCGCGTCATCGTCAGGCTTGGAGTCAGGTTCCACTGGTTGAACGCATTGCTGCTGAAAACAGTACCGGCGCCGGCAAGCGCGAACAGCGTAGTGTAGCCCCCGACGCTGACCTGAGGCACCGTGTTCTTTTCAACCGTTGGCGCGTGAATCATCTGAGTCATGCCGATCGAGTCGGCCGTCAGATCAAAGTCTGTGTAGCGCGGGAAGAAGCTCGTGAATCGGCCGTAGGAGCCCCGAACATCCAGCACCATGGTTGACGAAATCACGTGGGTCCAGTCGAGAATGTAGTTGTGATTGACCCGCTTCGAGCCTACGTCGCCGCTTCCTGCCGGCTTCCCAAAGCCAGTTGAGTCTCGATACTCAGTGCCCCACTGGTATGTGAACACTGCATTAAGCTTGTCATTCGGACCGAAGGTGTGGTCCCACCGCACCACCGGCTGCTCGTAGCGGTAGCGCCCGACATTGCCGCTGCCTATGAAGTTATTGCTGAGCCCTGGAGCATTGGGAGATGGAAAGTAGGAGAGAATCGCCTTTCCAATCGGGCTGATGCGGTTCGCCGGAATCACGTTATTGGGGAACGGATCGCGAATGAACGTTTGGCCCTGACAGGTCGAACTCGGCTCTCTGCTCCCGCAGATATGAGTCGTCCGGGGATCGTAGATCTTGTATCCAAGATCGTTGAAGTGCTGGCCGTCTCGCAGCGAGACCGGAGGGGTACTCGATAGAGCGGGGAATCCAATCCTCTCTCTCCAGCCTTCGAAGCTGACGAACAGAAAGTCCTTGTCCTTGCGAATCGGGCCTCCCGCGGCTCCGCCGAACTGGTGCTGGTTATGCTTGTCTTTCGGGGCGCCCCGGAAGTTGTTCTGGAAGTAGTTGGCATCAAAAATCCTGTTGCGGAAGTAGTCGAAGAGCGATCCATGCCAGTCATTTGTTCCGGACCTCAGAGTAGTGTTCACAACGCCGCCGCCGAAACGGCCGAACCCCGCGTCGTAGGTGTTGGTCATCACTTTGAATTCCTGTATCGCTTCGACATTGGGCGCGACCTGCCAGGTGCCGTTCTGGTCGCTTATCGGCGCGCCATTCAGCAGGAAGAGGTTCTGGCCGCCGCGCGCTCCATTGATCTTGTAGGCGTTGTTTACGTCCCACCCCCGAGTGCCGGAGAAGCCGGTCGGGCCGAAGGTTTCCTGGGTGAAGATTACCCCGGGGGTTAGCGACAGCAACATATAGACCTGGCGACCATTCAACGGAAGCTCTTGAGTCTTGTTTGCATCGTAATTCATGCCGCGAGAAGCGGTCTCGGTGTGAATGAGATCTTGACCGCCCTGTACGGTGACAGCCTCTGAGACTCCTCCAACTTGCAGAGAGGCGGACACGTTGAGCTTATCGGCGACCTGCACGACGATGTGCTCGCGCTTGAGTGTAGCGAAACCTGCCGCGGAGATCTCTAAGTTGTATGCTCCCGGGACGAGATAGGGAATCGAGTAGTACCCTTCACTGTTGGTTTTCACCTCGATGACCAGGTTGGTATCGACCCGAATCGCCCTGACCACTGCGCCTACAACCGCGGCTTTCTGATGGTCGGTCACTTGCCCCACGATGGTGGCACGGAAGTCCTGGCCATGCACCGAACCAACCTGCGCTATCGGCAACAACAGCGATACCAGAAGGGCCCGCCAGACCCATCGTTTCGTTTTGGATGATGCGGTTGATCTGAATGTCATAGTGCCTCCTTCAGTCGTTGGAAGTTGATCGAAGTCAAACCCGATCCTGGTGCTGCGAATCTGTCGAAAACTCGCCCGCGTGCTTCCTGGTGGCGGTTGGCCTCCTTAGGTGTTACAAACTTACACGTCACCATCAGGTGGAGACTGGGCTATCTGACGGACCTGTATGATTCATCTCTCTCAACACTTATTGGACATGCTGCGCTGGGGTTTGCCGGTCCAGCCGATCGTGCTAGAATCGGTCCGCTACTTCAGCCCGTTCCCGCTCACTGCAAACCCTTATCCCACTAAAGGCTGCTGAAGTAGTGAATGAAAGATGAAATTCTTGTGAAATAATTTACCAACCGGGACTATGGCTGTTTTGTATGAACCTGTTGGGTAAGACGATTTATAGGTTTGACGATGTCGAGATTGATCCCTCGCGCCCCTTCGTCAAACGCAGCGGCGAGGAGCAGCACCTGCGCCAGCAGACCTTCCATGTCCTTTTGTACCTCTTAGAGCAACGGGAAAGGGTCGTCACCAAGGAAGAGTTGCTCGAGACCATCTGGCACGACACGGCCGTCACGGACAACGCGCTTGTGCAGTGCATAGCGGACATCCGGAAAGCGCTCGGCGACGACCCGCGCCAACCGCGTTTCATAAAAACCGCGCCAAAGGTCGGCTATCTCTTCATCGCGGCCGTGGAAGAACACCACACGAATGGCGTCAGCAATGGCGGAGCTGGAGAGCTTGCCGCCGATGCCGAGCTCAGTAAAGGCCCGTCCGACCTTCCCACGGGTCCTCAAAAGGCCCTATCGCGTCCTGCAGCCAGGTTCTTCGGGCGCAAGCGTAGCGTGGCCATCCTGCTGGCGATCATACTCGTTGGGGTTGTGGCGCTCTCAATCATCACGATCGGTCTGTTTGGACGTTCAAGTCGGCAACATGCAGAGATAACCTTGCCGCAGGTGCCGGGTAAGAAGGCTCTTGCAGTAATGTACTTCGAAAACCAGTCGGCCAACGCAGGGCTCGACTGGCTGTGCGAAGGGCTGACCGATATGCTCATCACCGATCTGGCTCGCTCGAACAAGCTCACCGTATTGAGCCGCCAGCAGCTTCACCTGCTGATCGAGCGGAGCGGGCACAAGCCCACTGACAGAATTCGCCTGGACGATGCGCTGGATGTTGCGCGGAAGAGCCATGCCGATGCCGTGTTGCTTGGCAGTTTTGCCTCATTTGGCGAGCAGGTTCGGATCGATGTTCAGCTCTATGATACCGCTGGCGGTCAACTGATCGCGGCAGAGCGGCTCGTCGTGGATTCTTTGAATCAAATCCTTAGCCAGGTTGATCTGTTATCGTTGAAGCTGACAGCGCACCTTGGAGTTCCTCCGTCAGAGCTTGGCAAGAAGGCTGGGCTGGCTGAGGTGATGACAAACAATCTGGAAGCCTACCGCTATTACTCGCTGGGCCTGGAGAAGGCGCAGGGGTTCGAAAACGCGCAGGCAATCGCGTTGCTGCAGAAAGCTATCGAGCTTGATCCGAAGTTCGCGATGGCTTATGCGCGGATTGGTTACGCGTACGCGGTTACCGACTTTTTGCCGGAGAAAGGGAGGCCCTACCTCGAGAAGGCCTTCCAGTTGTCAGATCGTTTGAGTGAGAAGGACAAGCTCTACATCACCGCCTGGTACGCCATCGCCCGAGGAGATTATCCGAACGCGGTAAGGATGTTCCGCCAGATCACCGCCCAGTATCCGTTCGAACCCGAGGCCTACTGGAGATTGGGCCGCCTCCTTCGTGGCGAAGAGCAAGTCGAAGAGGCGATCCAGGTCGTCAGGCAGGGCTTGATCATCGATCCGGAAGCTAAGGATTTATACAACGGGCTGGGAGGAACGCTGCTCAGTATTGGACGATACGACGAGGCTATCACGGCGCATCAGCACTACACGGCGCTTGCGCCCAACGAGCCAAATGCACACGACAGTCTTGGGATGTCTTATCAACAGTCCGGGCGGTACGGGGAAGCCGCCGGTGAGTATCAACGGGCGCTCGCGCTCAACCCCGAGTTTGAACCGGCAATCATTCACATGGGTGATGTCTATTTTCAGGAAGGGCGATATCGGGACGCTATCGGTCAGTACCAGAGATACATCGAGGTGACGCAATCTGATCCAGCGCGCGCCGTTGGCTACAGCAGCATTGCCTACGTCCACTGGAGAAAGGGCGACATCGATCGCGCCGAACAAGCCGCGAAGAAAGAGATGCTGTATGCGAAGGGGTCAGTTTGGAACTCATTGGTGATTGCGCTGGAGCGAAAGGACGGCCCAAAGGCAGATAAGTTGAAGGAAAGGCTCTTCGAGAGTTTGCCAAATCCCCAGCGAGGAGCAAGACACGATCAGAGAACTTACGACTATTTTCGAGGCTACCTGGCGTTAAGAGCCAAATCAAATGAGGATGCCGTCGCGCATTTCAAAGAAGCGGTACGGCACTTGCCAACCAGCTCGGGTATCGAATCGTACGAAGATTGTCTGGCAAACGCATACCTGCAACTGGGCAAGTGGGACGACGCGATTGGTGAGTATCAGCGCATACTGATCCGCAATCCGAATTATCACCTTGCACATTATCATATGGGGCAGGCCTATGAGCGAAGGGGTGATGACGATCTTGCGCGAGCGGAGTATGCGGAGTTCATAAGCACATGGAAGAACGCTGACCCGGACATTCCTGAGGTACTGGATGCAAAGAGGCGATTCGCATCCGGCCCTTAGCCCATACCGCACGAAACCGGAGGCTCCTTGCTCCGCCAAGGCGACTATAAGAAACCGCCTCGCGGACTCGGCTGGGTTCAGGCCCGTGATTCGCGATTCTCAGAGGGCTTGGAAGTATCACTTTGCGTTACCACGCGCGTATGGATGACTAAAAAGGAAAATCAGATACGACTGCTTTGATGTTGGCCAGAGTACTGAAACTTTGTCCTGTCTGTAAGAGTCCGTTCACCGAGCACCACTATGCGTCAATCGCAACGACTGTAGTCGGTGAAGGACGAAGGCTTGCCGAACTCTGCCGGTAGGTCCTGCCGTGGGTTTCACTGAGACTTCGACGCTGTCAACACACCTAAGTGCCGTGGGTAGGTGCAGACTACAAGCCCTCGGCCCTGGGCGGAATCGAGTATGTCACCGTCGCGTGAGCGACCGGCTCCGGATCGCCCTTTGAATACATAACCACCTCTCCGACCGCGAGTCGCTTCCCGAGCTTCAAGAGGCGGCACTCGCCGATGACATCGCCTTTCGCGGGCTTGCGAAGAAAGTTGATGTTCAGGTTCGTAGTGACCGCAAGAGCGACCGGGCCAATAGATCCCAGCAGCGTTATGTACATCGCAAGATCCGCCAGGGCCATCAGCGAGGCTCCTGATATCGTCTCACCCGGCCGCAGATGCCGGTCGTGATAGAGCAACCTCACCCGAGCGAGACGATCCCCTACCTCCTCGACGCGAAAGCTCTCTTCGAGGTGAGGAAAGTGTGTCACCAGAAATACATTCAGTTCCTCGACGGACATTACAGTCATCAGCGCGAACCCCTTCTACGTGCGTTGCTCAAACGATCGCTGCAGAGTCTGCCGATCGTAACCGACGTTTGCAGGATGCGGGAAACCGCTTCGTGCCAGCAGACTCGAAGGCGCAAGGCTAAGGCGCACCAACTCGATCGCCGCTTTACACTCTCTGTGCCGAAAACCCGTGACTTCTTGTTTTCTTAGCGAATTTTCTCTGCGTACCTCTGCGGTGGCCGAATGTCCGGAAAGGATTCAACCGCAGAGGACGCGGAGGAACGCAGAGGTTTGGTTGTGGCCGACGGCTGCTCTGCGCCTCTTCGCATCTTGCTGGCAAGCAGTTTTCCAGCTCGCCAGCTAAACGACAAATCGCCACGCTTGATCGCCGTACTCGCCACGCGCCTCAATCGTCCGCGACGCTTTCGGTGAGGGTGTTCTTGAAGTCTTGATAAAACTGTAGCTGATACAGCCTCCAATAAAGCC
>JBGPFL010000326.1:0-6130 GCA_041483295.1 Blastocatellia bacterium
GAGTCCATGGTGCCCCTCGACTGGAGCTTGTCTTCGATGTTGAGCCATTCGGGCATAGGATACAGGCGAGCATATTCGCCGGTCAGACTGGTAACGTAGAACTCAGACCCGTAGTGCTCCTCGACATAGCGGCGGTAGGCAGCGGGCAACTTTATGCGCCCCTTCTCGTCCATCTTTACGGTGTAGCTGCCTCTAAGCATCGCCAGCCTCGAGCCCCCGTTTTGTGTCTCACATTCCAGGGTTCTTTCGGGCTATCCCACTTCGTTCCACTTTGGTCCACTGCCCGCGTATCGTACGTCAGATAGGGGGCAGTGTCAAGGGAGAAATTCTGTAGGGGGAATGAGTTCCAAGGATTTGAGGCGTGTGCCGGGAGAGGAAAGAGTCGCGGGCGGAGTGCGTTGTAGGTGGTCAGGAGATCCGATGGGGGATGGGCCGACAATCGAACGCGGACTCAGGGTGTGGGGGAAGGCCTGGCCGCGACTGGTACGATCCCGAACAGACTGATGCGAGGGCTCGCGGCGGTATTTCGCCTGACGATCGTAGGATCAGACCTTCGGGGCGTAGTAGCCCTGCCGTGCTCGGACACGCAGGTCAGACCTCGTCGGGGCCCGAACCGTGATTCTCCTGAATCCGCCATCGGCCCGTTCGTCCGTAGAATAGTATCCGAACAGGTATTGTGCTTGAAGTTCGTCCGCAATCTGGCGGAACACAGCCTCCAGATCTTCGAGCTTTTCGGGAACGAAAGCCTTGCCGCCGGTCTGCAACGACATCGATTCCATAAAGCCTTGTCCCTTCATGCTGATTATGTTCAGAGTCATAGCCGACCCGCTCGGATTGATTGAATAGAAGAGACAGTCGTTCTTCTGCAGCTCTCGGAGTGCCTCGTTCAGCGTATACCGCTTGCTGTGGTTCTCTTCGCCGTCCGAGATCACCACCAGCACACGTCGGCTGCCCGCATCGGCGGTTTTCCCGAGATAGACCGCTGCCTCGACAAGCGAGTCGAAGAAGGCCGTTGGCTCCTTCACTGGGCCAATGGAAGTCAAACCCGCGACAGCCTCTTCGCCGCTGGTGGTGCGAGGCATAACAAGCCGGGGAGTAACCCCTATCGAAAAGACTGATACTGCGTCTCGAGGCTTGAGCACTTCTTTGACGAAGCGCACAGCCGCCTGCTGTTCGAAAGCGAACTGTCCGTGAATGCTTCCTGAAATATCAAATAGAAGCGCGATATCGATGGGAGTCTTGCCGGGCTCTCCAAGAGCAACGATGCGCTGCGGCCGACCTTCCTCTTCGATCACGAAATCCCCTGCGCTGAGATCTCGGACCGGCCGCCCGGCGGCGTCTGACGCCGATATCGGAACCAGCACAAGGTGTGAGCTGAGTCGCAATACTTCATCCTGATCCTGGGTTGCTTTCGGTTGGGCCACAGTCTGAGGTGCGGATTGGGCTTGAGTCGCTGCCTCGCAGACTGCGGGTGGGGAGATGGAAGCTCTCCCCGCTGTTGTGGCGATCAGACACGAAAATAAGATCAGAGATATGATTAGCGATCGCAGTCGCAACGTCATGTTCCTCCTTCCATAATCCTGGTTCCAATAGGAGGTTAACTCGACAATATACCCGCTTGCCACATGTGTGTCATCAATTCAAAGAGTCCTCACACCCCGGGCACTCCGTCATGAGGAGTTGCTCGTCGCACGGTCAAGCCTCTTGCGCCGCGGACTCCGAGGGCATATGAGTTGAGGCGTGTCATAAATCCCATAAGAGTCTGGCTATCCGACCTGATACCAATGCTGGATAGCTGCGCTGATTACGGATTCATGATCACGCCCCATAGTCGAACCGATTATCGTGGCTACCTATTCACGAGTGGAACTGACCGGGCGGTTGACATTGACTGACGACCCGATCCCGCGGCTCACGAGAATTTTCACCTCTGCCCGCCGATTCTCCTGACGTCCCTCACGCGTCGTATTATCGGCAATCGGCATTGCCTCACCGTAGCCGAATGGCAGGATGATCCTCCGCAGCGGTATGTCGTGTTTCTCGGCGAGATAGCGAACGACGGCGTCCGACCGGCGCTGGCTCAACTCTCGATTCCGATTCTCGGAGCCATCGGCTGACGCAAACCCTCGGACTTCGATAACAAATCCGCGCTCGTTCTTGGCCTGGGCGGCCAGTTCGTCGAGCATCGACTTGGCTTGCGGACTCAATACCGCGCTGGCAACTTTGAAGTTGATAGTTGTACTCTTCTTCACTTCATAGTCATCGAGCGATGAGATGCGATCGTTGGTTTTGTTGACGCCTTCAACTGCGGCGTCCGCGGTATCCTGGGCTGCCGCCGCTCCTCCCTTCGCGAGGTTGGCAACCTGACCCAGCTCCTCTAACTGACCCGACAGTCGCTCCGCGTTTTGCTCGGTTCGCGACAGCCGATTCTCCGTGCTACCCAATCTATTCTCAAGAGGCACAACCTGGGAGTCGATGCTAAGAGCCACTCTCATATCGTCATCGGAGAACTTGATCTTGTCGGCAACCAAATCTCCCGAGGAATTACCGCGTCCCTCCACCTCAACGTTCAGGCCCCGGATCAACTGAGCTGTCGAATATTTTTTACCTCCGCGGAATGGATTGCTCTTTCTCTCTTCGAATTTGGTGTTTGCAGCCAAACGCACGGTCAACTCGGATCCCGTCTGGTCCCGTAAGAAGAAGCTGCTGTCATCGCGCTTGATGACCACGCCTCTTACCTTCATTTTTGTGCCCGCGTTGACCTGGGTCTTGCGCGAGGCATTCCCGCTGGGTCCGGTCTGTTGGGCCATCACCGCACCGCTTAACGTCAGGCTCAGCAATACCACGACGGCCTTCAAGCTCGAAAGTCTTTTCATAATGTCCTCCTACAGCCTGAGGAACAGGCTGAAAATTGCGTCATGTGGATTGAAGGCCGGAGAGATCCATTTCCCCCTGGTTAATGGAACACACCCGGCTCTAGCAAAATTCGGGACGAGGTCCCGATCACTGCAAGTTCGACAGCAGAGGCGGGCCGAAGCATCAGACGCGATGCTCTCGGCGTTCTACTCACCCCGTGCCGCGGACAAAAATCACATTCAAATAACATTCTCCGATTCTGAACCAACTTCATCCGCTACTTGACTGGCAATCGCCGTGCAAGACCCTTGAAAACTCGTGCCTGCGGGCTTAAGCACGTTCTGTCTCAGAGATTTAAACTGGCTGTGCGCAGCACAACGACAAACTCTCAAGCTCTAAACCGCCCGTTTTCAAGAGACTTAAGGCCCGGGCGCCAGGTTGCGCTCTAGCTCAACCAGGTAAATTTGGGCGCGAGTCTGTACGCCCAGTGAATTATTTGCATACGTGAGGAGATTGCCCCCCATCAGGGTGATGCCCCTCCCTAGTCCGCATCCGTAGCCCAGCGGGAGCATCCTGCCGCCCCCAACTGCCGTCGAGAAGTCCGAGGGTTGGATGCCATTTTGATGGACCCGCGTTTTCCTGGTGCGACTGGCGAAAGTCTTAGAACACAACTTAATTGTTGTGTGACGTTTAGGTTGGCTGTGGGGCTAGTCGAGTAGTACCTTGACGAGCCCCCTCTTTTCCAGACCGTGGCATCCGGGGCTGGCCGATCTATTCCGCTGCTTATCGCCGTCGGTGCCTGAGCCGGGACCCGGAGACCACAGTATTAAGGCTCCGGCGGAGTGGGCAAGTATGCTATAGTGCGAGCCTTTGGTCGAAGCGGAGCTTGAATGGGAAGGGGCACCTTATTCATAATTGCCTACGGGCTCGCAGCCGCGCTTGCGAATCTCCTCGGAGGCCTCCTCGTATCTTCCCGGCGCCTTGGCCAGGCCACTCTGAGATACCTGATTGCTCTTGGAGCCGGCTTCATGTTGGCGGCGGTCTTCCTGAAGATCATTCCTGAGAGCATAAATCAATGGTCGGGCAAGGCGATTGAGCCAATGATGTGGCTACTGGGCGGCTATCTGCTGATCCAGCTGGCTGAACATACCGTCGCTCCTCACTTTCACTTCGGCGAAGAGACTCACGAAGAGGCCATGCTTGCTCAGCACGCGGCCCTGGCCGGAGTCGGCGCGCTAACGGTGCACGCTTTCTTCGATGGCGTCTCGATAGCAGTCGCCTCGTTGGTCAACCGCGAACTCGGCGTGCTTGTCTTCATAGCGATACTGCTGCACAAGGTACCAGAAGGCTTCACCGTCGCGTCGATGATGCTGGCGGCCGGGCGAAACCGCCGCAGCGCCAGCTTGTCAGCCCTTCTCATAGGAGTTGCCACGGTGGCAGGAGTGGCCCTTGTGCTGCTCTTTAAGGACTTCGCGGTCTACTCTCACCCGCTGTCATTCTATGTCCTGCCGCTCTCGGCCGGAGTGACGCTCTACGTGGCAGCCTCTGATCTGATACCGGAAGTCAACACGCGCGAAGGAGGGATCAGGATCTCACTGACGGTCTTCGCCGGGGTCGCGATGATGTATGTAACTGAGGTGATGCTCGACGCCCTGATTCATTAGGTCAGCTTCACCTTCTCCAGTCCCTTCGGACTGAGATAAAGATCTTCAAGCCTGCTGCTCAAGTACTGATAGGCATCGTCAACCGAGTCGGTCTTATAGAAGATTTGGAGGTCAAGCGGGCCAACGACGCCCCACTTGACCAGCGCGTCGAAGTTCAGGATCTCGTCCCAGAACTCTCTGCCGAACAGCACCACCGGCATTGCCTTGCGCGGCATTTTGGTTTGTATCAGCGTCAACACTTCAAACAGTTCATCCATGGTTCCAAACCCGCCCGGAAAGACAACCAGCGCCTTCGCGGGATAGACGAACCAGAATTTCCGCATGAAGAAGTAGTGAAAGTTGAACACCAGCTCGCGCGAGACATACGGGTTTATCTCTTGCTCGAACGGCAACTCAATGTTGAGACCGATCGTCTTGCCTCGGGCTACCGAGGCTCCGCGATTCGCCGCCTCCATCATTCCGCCCGAGCCGCCTGAGCATATGATGAAATGGCGGTCACCGGTCAAAGCCTTGGACCATTCGGTCATCCGGCGGGCCAGTTCCATCGCGTCGCTGTAGTAGCGCGACAGCCTGAGCGCTCGCAGTGCGCGAACCTCAGCCTCTTGAAGCTCGGGTGTGGGTGCGCCGGCCTTCACCAGTTCCGCCCTGACCGCTTCCAGGTTTCGGCCCGCAACCTCCGGAGAGACTGAACGCGCAGAGCCGAAGAAGACTATCGTGTCCCGGACTCGAAAGCGCCGAAGCCGCGCCGCTGGCTCTATGTACTCCGAGAGTATTCGAATTATTCTGGCTTCCTGAGTCGCGAGAAATTCGGGGTTTAGATATGCAAGCGGCGGCGTGTGGGATTGATCGGGTTCCGACATCTGTTCTCCTCGCAATCGCAGCGAGAATGATAGCAGTCATCCCTGCCGAATCTCATGAATCAGATTCCACGCCAGCATCAATCCGAAGATCACGCTCAGTAATCCGGCAGCCAGGCGGACGCGACTGTTGATTGTTGAGAAGCGGCGCGCGGTTATTGCGAACGGAAGGCCGATCATAGCGCTCATCAACAGCATTCCGCCTACCGATCCCAATCCGAACAACCCGATATAGACCATACCTAACACGACTGATGGTATAGTCGTAAGAGTCGCCAGAGTGACCGCCGCGCTTCCGGCCATGCCGTGCACCATCCCGACGACGAAAGGCTTACGGCCTAGTCGAAAGAGCCGATGTCTATGCTCGTGATCTTTCTCCCGGTGAACGTGAAGATGGCTGTGGCGCAGCTCGCCGTCGTGGCTATGTGAGTGCGTGTGCAACTGCAGTCCTCGCTTGCGAGCCAAGGCGAGCAGTACGTTAAGGCCGAGAATGACGAGCATGGCAGCAACCGCCATCTCCAGCCAGAGTCCGACCTGCTTTGGTATCGAAATCTTGAGGAGCAGAACGGCCATGCCAACTGCTAGAAGCGAGGCGGTGTGGCCGAGCCCCCAAAATGTGCCGATCAACGATGAGCGGGCGATGCTCTTATGCTCGCTCACTATAGTCGACACGGCGACCATGTGGTCGGGGTCGAGCGCATGCCGCAGCCCGTATACGAATCCGAGACTGAGTACCGCAATAGTGCTGGCATC
>JBGPFL010000327.1:0-6126 GCA_041483295.1 Blastocatellia bacterium
CTGTTGATTCGGTTGACTTCAATCTGAGCAGGTAAAAACTGTTCTGTGTGCCTCCAATCTCTGTAGTTGTGATCCTTTCAATTACGCCTATTCCGTGATTCGGATAGACAACTTTCTCGCCTACTTTGAAGCTCACAGACACCTCCTTGTTACAAGTCGCGCGGATTGTCCCAGAAGAGGGGACCCGAGGGCGAATTACCCTTAACCATAGAGAAACGTCTCGTGCTTAAGACCTGGAATGCGAACTGAACCATTCTGTTTGAGGATGCCGGAAACGAGGGCAATTGCCGATTTTTGAATCGCCGATCTTGCCCATACCCAAAGTTCAGAAGTTCGCTCCATCAGTCTACAATGTCTTGGAAGCGCCGGTCAAGCGAAGAGCGCAACAAATGCAAACAATCTAGCCAAAGGAGGTGGTCCGTGATGCGTGATGCGTGATGCGTGATCCGTGATGCGTAATGCGTGATGCGTAATGCGTGATGCGTGATACGTGATGCGCGCGGTCAATGATGCGTGATACGTGATCTCACGGCTCACGCATCACGTATCACTCTCATGGCATCGTGAAGGCAATGATCTCGGCGCGGCGAAACGGACCGCGGTCGCGACGTAAGACCTTGATGACCACGTCGTCGCCGCTCTTCAGATCGCGTGTGAGTTTCTTGAAGTCCTCGACCGTTACGACGGGCCGGTAGTTGATCTCAATTACAACGTCATCTGGCCTCACACCAGCCTCGTCCGAAGCGCTCTCCATCTCCACACTCAAGACGTAGACGCCTCTGACCCCCTCAAGGCCGCGTTGCTTCGCAAGTTCGGGCGTCAACGCCTTTACGATGATACCAAGAGTGGGCCGCTGCTCCTTGCCTCCCGAACCATTGTTTTGGTTGGGCGGCAGGCCGCGAGGGTTGCGCGGATCGAACGGCGGCGGCAAGTCGTTGCCCTTTTTTTCTCCCTCATCCTTCCGCTCTTCGAGCCTCACATCGGCTCTACGCTGTTCACCACCGCGAAGATAGACTACGCTCGCCGTATTGCCGGCCTGTAGAGACGCAATGATCCGCGTCAGCTCTCTGGGGTCTTTGATCTTCTGTCCGTTCACGGCGATGATGACATCGCCGCTTTCGAGCTCCGCGCGAGATGCCGGCGAGTCCCCCAACAACTTGGCCACAACCGCGCCCTGGTTGTCCTGAATTCTGTTCACCCGTGCCAACGGTGGAGTCAACGCAGCAGTTTCGACCCCAAGGTAACCTCGCTGCACGCGACCATTTGTCACAAGCTGGTTGTAGACATCAACTGTGGTCGACGAAGGCATCGCGAATCCGATTCCGTTGTATACACCACTCATAGTAGCGATCTGGGTGTTGATGCCGACGACTTCGCCGGCCAGGTTCACGAGGGGCCCACCCGAATTGCCAGGGTTGATCGCCGCGTCGGTCTGAAGAAATTGCTGGAAGGCGGACTGCGTACTGGGATTCGCAAAGCGATCCTTGGCGCTGATGATTCCGGCAGTGACCGTCTGCTCCAGTCCGAAAGGCGAACCTATCGCAAGGACCCAGTCGCCTACGTTGAGCTTGTCCGAATTGCCCATCCGTGCAGTGGGGAGCGGGCCGCGAGCATCTATTTTGATGACCGCAAGATCGGTTAAGACGTCCTGGCCAATCAATCGAGCCGGGTATTCGCTTCCGTCTGCCAGCTTGACCGTAAGCTTTGAAGCCTCTCCGGCAACGTGCTGGTTGGTTATTATGTAGCCCGATTGATTGACAATCACTCCTGAACCGGTCCCCCTCCGACCGAAGCCCTGACGTTCGTCTCCAAGTACGACCTTTATGTGGACCACCGAGGGCTCGACTAACGATGCGACGCGAACAAACAGGGCCGACATGGAATCGGGGGCCGCAGGCCCGTTGCTCATAGTGAGACGGTTGTCGCCCGGCGGAGTATCAGGAGCACGCGCCGCCGCAGTCCCGGGGGAGGCCTCGGTCCTCGCTGTTGCGATTCCTCGAAGGATGGCGCCCATCGCGACCCCAACCAGGAGACAGCACATCGCCACCGAAAGCACGATCAAACGGACGCGACTGGGAGTAGAAAAAACACCTGCGGTTCTAGCGTCGGGAGCGTCGGTCTTTTCAGTCATATCAACTCCTTCAAACAAACAACTCAGGCCAGGCCAGTGGGAAGCCTGCTCGACCTTTATCAGGATCGAAAAGGATTAGCGTGGATTATAGCAAAGAGGAGTTCTCCGTTCTAGGCGGCCCCCCCGGTCCGGAGAAGCGTTGAATAGGAGATCAATTCTCAATCTTGCCTTCCTCGGCCAGCTGTTCAAGAACGATGTCACAAAGTTCAGCGCGATAGCGAAGGCCGGTCGAGCCGCTATCCAACAGCGCCTTTCTGATGCTTCCCCTGATCTCATCAACAGTCGCATACCGCGCTTCGACTATTTCGTGAGTGTCGATCGGCTGGAGAGTGCCCCCGATCGGTGTAGCGCTAAAGACGTGTGTCGTCCAGTCGATGGCCCCGCCAAGACAGGTGAAAGCAACCCGAGCTCTCAGCAGGTACCTGTCCATCGTGACCCGAAGCCCTGTCTCCTCGTAAGCTTCGCGGAGGGATCCCTCTTCAAAGGTCTCACCGGGTGTGATGCCTCCGGAAGGCGCCCGGTAAGCGCCCGGTGGATACATCGGCTTCTTGATGACTACAATCTCATTCTGACGAGTTATGAATAGCGTTACGTCGTGGGCGCGACCCCGCTTTTGACTGCGCCGCACCATCTCGAATTCGCGAGGCTTCATTTCGTACGAGCGCGCTATTTCGACCGGCGACCCATAACGTAGTTCGACGGCCTGGATGACCTCGGCGGTTATGTACATCTCTCGTTTCGCGTTTCGCGTTCGTCGTTTCGCGTTGGGGCTTCACTTTGCCGCCGGCTTCTTGCTGTTCCTTTCAAAGAACTGCATCACGGCCGGAAAGGTCGCGCCCACGACGGTGGTGTGATCCGCTTCAGGCATTTCGATGTACTCGACTTTGAGCCCGGCCTTCTGAGCCGCGGCAAACACCTTGCGTGAGTTCTCGACCGGGGCGACGCCGTCTTTAGCGCCGTGGATCACGAGTGCGGGAGTCCCCTTCAGCTTTTCGAGCAAAGGCCCCAGCGCCTGCTGCACGGGCGCCCCGCCCGATACAGGTGCAATAGCTGCAAACATCTCGGGTCTCATTGATGCGATCGCCCAGGCGCCGGCCGCGCCAATCGAATGGCCGCTTAGATACACGCGAGCCGGATCAATCTTGTAGTCGCGGGTGATCGCCTGGATCACTTCGAACACGTCCTCCTGACCCGTACCACGATAGGGGGCAAAGCGTTCGCCTCCGCTGACTGCAGCGAGTATCACACCCCGCCGCTCACTCTCACCTTTGATAACCACCGGATCATATTGTCCGCTGAAGTAGGACCTCTCGTCGCCTAACGCCCCGTGTAAGAGGACGACGAGCGGTCGCGGGGAGGCGGCGTCATAGTTGATAGGAACATAGACGCGATAGGGCGTCAGCTTGCCATCGGCCGCCCGATAAGCTCGCTCCAACTCGCCACGTTCCTGCGTGAGCGGATTCACCCCCTTCGCCAACGAAGACAAGAGATACTCAATGCGGTCGAGTTCCACAACGGCGTTAATCTCATAGTCACTTCTCGCCCTGTTGAGACCTGCAAGCCTCTGGAGTTGAAACTCAGGGGTAGCCACTTGAATCGCGACCGCTCTCACCTTCGGGTCGGCCGAATTCCTGATGACCGACGCGAGGGAAGACAATCGACTCACGCGATCGGTGAAATCGTTGATCGCGTAGATCGGCCTGCTGAGCTGAGCGACGGTCTGCCCGCCGGATTCGATTCTTGCGAGGACCCAGTACACGCCATCGGCGAGCCTCAAACGACGAGTCGCTATTGTCGACTCCTGCGAAATGGCCAGGCGTTCGCCGATGATGACCGGCGCTGTCGGCCGCAGCGCAACGGGGGTTTCCAAGGGTCGTGCTGCATCCGAAGCAGCAGACTCATCCGGTTTGAGCTCGAATGTGACGGTTGGAGCCGGGGCCAACACCTGGTCGATGTTTGTAGGGAACATCCGTATCAGCGACACCTGCAAGTCCTGGTTGGGCTCGAGAACGACGCGATCCGGCTCGAGCGTGAGGGATGCGAGGAACCTCTCTTTTTCGTCCCACTGCTTTCCCTCCAGCAGTGCTATTTCGTGCCCAACGACTTCGAGCATCCCACGAACATTGCCTGTCCTGAACGAGGCTTCGCTTTGTTGGCGAAGGGGGTCGATAGCGGCAAGGCTGGCACCGGCGAGCCGCTTTTGGCTGTAGAGCTTGTTGAACTGTTCGCTGCGGGAAAGCAACTCGGCCAGATAGGGAGTCTGTTGGGACTGGGCGGTCGCCGAACTCACGGCTAGCAGCAGACACAACACGCCCGCGATGAGGCTCCTTTTCATGGGTCCATGTTCCGCGATCATTCCTGGGAAGTGTAGCACAAGGTCGAGAGGAGCTTCAGCCTCGCGCGGTGCTGCCGTATTCACGCTCGAGGTTCGGGCAACGTCTATTGGACAACGACAGGTTCATGCACCCGAACTTTGAATCGCGAAAGGAGAATGAAGATGGACGACGACAAGTGCCTTATCGTGAGTTGTGACGGAGGAGGGATTCGAGGTGTCGTGACCACCATGCTTCTTCAAGCACTGGGGCAGAACTTCCTTAACAGAGTCGACTTCTTTGCAGGAACATCGACCGGCGCCATTATTGCGCTCGGCCTCGCGGGTGGCTTACCCATCGATACGCTGGTCAACCTATACACAAGCCCGAATAACTGCTCGAAGATCTTTTCGAACGGCGCGGCCGCTGCGACTCTGACTCAAGACAAGAAGGACACACTGAGGGCAGCGCTTTCAACGGCCATGATGGAAACTGAGGCCGCTTCCGGCTACGGCGGTTACCTGAGTCTGATCCTTCAGATCATCGAGGAGTTGATTGGCCCGGTATTCACCAACGACGGGAGGAAAGAGCTTCTCCAGCAGTACCTGCCCGCCGGAACTCTCGCCAGCCTTCCAAAGAAGGCTCTGGCCACGACCTTTCAGTTGAACAGCAAGAATGCCGACGATCAAGCGCAATGGTCGCCGACAACGTTCCACAACCTGACGCAGAACGACTCGTCGGACACACTGGTTGTGGACGCGGCGATGTGCAGCAGTTCGGCGCCGCTGTATTTTCCGCCTTACCAGCTTCCTTCCGGAGTTTTGTGTATCGATGGCGGCGTATTTGCCAACAACCCCTCGACCGTTGCTCTCGGTTCGGCGCTCGCTTCCGGCCTGCTCGGGCCAAAAGGGCTTAGCAACGCTTACCTGCTCTCGGTCGGCACAGGCTTCAATGTGAGCAGCTTTCCTTACACCGCTTCCAACACGACGACCGATATTCTCGCGGCGATACCGTACGGAATCCTCGGGTGGCTGTGGCCTGAGAGTGAGGACCCGGTTCCGCCATTCCCACTGCTGGAGGTCATGTTCGATGGGACATCCGAGATCAATGATGTTGTGTCAAGTATGTTGCTGCCGTCGGGCAACTACCAGCGCGCCAACGTGAGTCTGCGTGAAAGCCCTGTCGCCCTCGACGATTGCGCGAAGATCAACGCGCTGATCACGAAGACAAATCATTACATCAAGCACAATTCGCAGTGGCAGTCCGTTGTGAACTGGGTTAACAACAACTTCGGAGGTTGAGCGGCCACCGCGTGTCAGAGCGACCGCCAACGGTCACGCTCGGCGACCGTGAGCGCATTGCCAAGACCCACGCGATCGCACCGACGCGAGGTTTCGAGGAGCGATGGGTCCAATGGCTTAACGCCGTACGAGATTGTGGTCTGAAAGGCACAAATGGCAATGCGAGGCTCGCCTTTGCCACGGAGCCTGCTCACGAGGCGTGTACGTTGCTGCGTTCCTTCTTGTACGGCTGGCCGAGATACTTTTCGACCGCCTTCTGTGCGCCGTTGTAATCGTTGTTGGTCTCTTTAGCCTTGTTGTATTCGGCCACGGCGCGGTCGCGGTTCCCTTCCGCATCGTAAGCGTTTCCTCTGAGAATATAGGACCAAACCTCAAGCCATGA
>JBGPFL010000328.1:0-6122 GCA_041483295.1 Blastocatellia bacterium
CGATTGTTTGAACGCGCATCACGCACTATTCCCGGTGGGGTCAACAGTCCCGTGCGCGCCTCTCGAGCGGTCGGTCGCGGTCCACTGTTCATCAAACGTGCGTCGGGCGCCACCATCACCGACGCGGACGGCAACTACTACATGGACTACGTCGGCTCCTGGGGACCGATGATACTTGGCCACGCTCATCCTGAGGTCCTTGAAGCCGTGCGCCGGGCGATGGCAAACGGCACCAGCTATGGGGCGCCAACCGAGCTCGAGATCGAACTCGCCGAAGAGATCATCGCCGCGTTTCCTTCGATCGAGAAGGTGCGATTGGTCAGTTCGGGCACCGAGGCCGCGATGAGCGCTATAAGGCTCGCTCGCGGGTTCACGGGGCGGGATCGTATCATCAAGTTCGAAGGCTGCTACCACGGGCACTCGGACAGCCTGTTGGTGAAGGCGGGTTCGGGTCTTGCAACCTTCGGAACACCTGACAGCGCAGGCGTGCCGGCCGACTTTGCTCGCAACACCGTCGTCCTGGGCTTCAACGACGAACAGGCTCTGAGAGCGACTTTCGAGGAACAGGGAGACGAGATCGCCTGTGTCATCGTCGAGCCGGTCGCGGGCAACATGGGATGCGTTGCCCCGAGCGCCGGCTATCTGGAAATGCTTCGCGATGTAACAGCATTTCACGGCGCGCTTCTGATCTTCGACGAAGTGATAACGGGCTTTCGCATCGCATACGGAGGTGCGCAGGAGTTGTATGGCGTGAAGCCGGACCTGACCTGCCTTGGCAAGATCATCGGCGGCGGCCTTCCGGCAGCGGCGTTCGGGGGACGCGCGGAAGTGATGGAGAGAATTGCGCCGCTGGGACCGGTCTATCAAGCGGGTACTCTTTCCGGCAATCCGCTCGCGGTGACTGCCGGACTCACGACGTTGAAGCTTTTGAAGCGGACGAATCCGTACGCGGAACTGGAACGCCTGAGTGCGAAGCTCGAGGGTGGGTTGAAAGCCGTGGCCGGGGAATTGGGAGTTGCCGCTACAGTGAACCGGGTCGGATCGATGCTCACCGCGTTTTTCGCCAAGGGGCCGGTCACCGGTTGGCCTACGGCGAAACAGGCGGACACGAATCTCTATGCGCGGTTCTTCAGGGCTATTCTGGACGAGGGAGTCTACTTGGCGCCGTCGCAGTTTGAGTGTGCGTTCGTGAGCGCCTCTCATAACGACGACATCATCGAGCGAACCATCGACGCTGCCCGAGCCGCAATGAAGTCTGCCACTCGCGGCTCGACCCATTAGGAATCGCTTCTCGTTTGTCGTTTCTCGTTTCGCGTTTACTCGAAGGCCCCACAACCTTGATCTACAGAACGACAAACGAGAAACGAGGAACGCGAAACGTTCCTTCATTGCGCCCAGCCGCCGCCCAGAGCCTTGTAGAGCAGCACCAGTCCGAGCAATTCGTTGCGCCTGGTTTGAGCGAGGTTCAGCTCGGCGTTAAACAGGTCGCGATCGGCGTCCAGAGCATTGAGGAGCGTATCTACTCCGCCGCCGTATCTCAGATAGGCAAGACGCGACCGATCCTGCAATGTGGTCAGCAACAACTCCTGCTGAGCGCGAATCTCTTTGACCTTGCGGAATTGGACGAGGGCGTCCGAAACCTCACGGAAGGCGGTTTGGATCGCCTTCTCATACTGAATCAGCGCAATGTTTTGTTGCGCTTCAGCAAGGCGCACGTTCGATTTGATTCTGCCCGCGCTGAAGATCGGCTGAGATACCTGGGGCGCGAATTGCCATACTCGAGTCGGCCCTTTGAACAGGGTCGAGAGTTGATTGCTTTCACCCCCCAGGAACCCTGTCAGACTGATTCGGGGGAAGTAGGCCGCTTGTGCAACACCTATGTTCGCGTTCGCGGCGATTAAGTTCTGTTCCGCGGCCTTGATGTCGGGGCGCCTTTCCAACAGAGAAGACGGGAGCCCGGGAGGCACCAACGCCGGTTGTTCCTGGTCCGTCAACGAGCGGCCGCGCGCCACCGGGCCGGGGCTCTTACCCGCCAGCAAGCTGATCTCGTTCTCTTCCTGCTCGATCAGCCTCTCAATTTCGGGGATGCTCTGGGTCGCGTTGTAAACCAGTTGCTCCGCCTGGCGCACATCCAACATAGTCGCAACGCCGCCCTCCTGCCTCACGGTGATGAGGCGGAGTGATTCCTGACGAGTTGCAAGAGTTCGCTTTGCAATCTCCAGCTCCATATCGAGCTCGAGCAGGTTGAAGTAGTTTGAAGCCACGTCGCTCACGAGTGTCGTGATCACTGCTTTGCGAGATTCTTCAGAGGCCAGCAAGTCGGCGCGCGCGGCCTCGGTCGCCCGCCGCAATCGGCCCCAAACATCTATCTCGAAAGATAGGAGGTTGAGCAATACGGTGCCGAAAGTTCGATTCTGGCCTGCGCCCGGCGGAAGAGGAAATGCTCCGCTTGCCGAGCGGCGAAGAGTTGTCACCGAGGCGCTCGGCCCGACGCTCGGGAACTGATCCGAACGTGTGATGCCGAGGTTCGCGCGAGCTGCCGTGACTCGGGCCACGGCATCGCGAAGATCGTAATTGTCGACCAGCGCCTCGCGGATCAGTTCCTGGAGCTGCGAGTCTTTGAAGATCTCAAACCATTTCAGGTCAGCAAGCGAAGTTGGATCGGGTGACGCGCTCGCGTCCGAGGTCCCGCGGAATACGCCGGGTGTTTTGACAGCCGGCTTACGATATCTTGGACCGACAGTGCAGCCCGCGATCAGGCTCACAATTACGACGACAATAATCAATCTCTGGTTCATTTCAAATGCACCTTTCGCGAGTCTCAGTCCCCTGTTGCGGGTGCGGGCGTCTCCGGCTGAGGAGGGTCGAGCGCCCTTCTCTTCGCAGCACCGGAAAGCTTCTCGACCATATAAAACGTTACCGGAATGATGAGGATCGCGATCGTGGTGGTGGCAAACATGCCGACTATCACCACCGTGCCAAGGATGCGGCGCGACGCCGCGCCCGACCCCGACGCGATCCAAAGCGGCACGCAGCCGAAGATGAAGGCGAAGGAAGTCATCAGGATCGGCCGCAGCCGCAGACGCGCGCCTTCAAGCGCCGCATCTACCAGCTCGCGTCCTTTCTCGAACTCAGCCTTGGCGAACTCGACGATGAGGATCGCGTTCTTGGCGGCGAGCCCGATCAGCACGATCAGTCCGATCTGGGCGTACACGTCGAGGTCGTAGCCCCGCAGCAACAGGCCGAGGAAGGCGCCAAAGATCGCGACGGGGACCGAGAGCAGTACGGAGAACGGCAGCGACCAACTTTCATACAGGGCGGCGAGGATTAGAAAGACGAAGACCAGCGAGAGCCCGAAGACAGTGCCGACCGCTCCCGATGCCTTCTTCTCCTGATATGAGAGATCCGCCCAGTCGTATCCGATTTCGCGCGGGAGGGTCTCCCTTGCAACCTCTTCGAGGGCGGCCATCGCCTGCCCCGAGCTGTATCCCGGCGCGGCCGATCCGAGGACCTGCGCCGCGCGGTAGAGATTGAAGCGATTGGTGTATTCAGGGCCGCTGATCCGGCGAGTAGTCGCGAGCGCGGATAGCGGGACCATGTTGCCCTCGTTGTTACGCACGTAGTATTGCCCGATATCCCGGTCGGTCAGGCGCTCCTCTCCCTCAGCCTGGAGAAACACTCTCCATTGGCGGCCGAAGCGGTTGAACTGATTCAGGTAGAGCCCGCCCAGGAAGGCCTGCATCGTCTGATAGACATCCCCCACGGCGACGCCCTGCTTGAGCACCTTGTCACGGTCCACGTCGGTGAAGATCTGGGGAACTGCGGCGTTGAACGGCGAGTTGACTCCCGTGAGCTCCGGCCGTTTGCGGCACGCGTCGATGAACTTCTGGAGATTCTGGTCCAGAAAAGCGACGGTCCCCCCGCTTCTATCCTGGAGCCAGAATGAGAACCCGCCAGAGCTGCCCAATCCAGGAATCGAGGGCGGCATGAACGAAAAGGCGGTCGCTTCGGGAACATCGCTGTTCAACGCGCTGTTCAACGTCTGAGTGATTGCCCGGGCCTGGAGCTTATCCGAGCGGCGCTCGTCCCACGGCTTCAGCGACACGAAGAAGAAGCCCTGGTAGCTCGCTGAAATGCGAGTCAGCAAGCTGAATCCGCCGATCGTGTTGTAGTACCGTACTCCCTCCGTCTTCGCGAGAATCCCCTCGATCTTTTTTAGCACCTGATCGGTCCTCTCGAGCGAAGCCGCCGCCGGAAGCTGGCAGTTCAGCATTACGTAGCCGTAATCCTCTTCCGGAAGGAAGCTCGAGGGTAGTGCCCTGGCGAAGACGCCATCCAGCAGCGCGAAGCCTGCGAGAATCGCAACGCCGAGCACCGCCTTGCGGATCAGAGCGTGACTCAAGCCGACGTAGCTCTGCGTCGCCTTAGCGAAGCCGCGGTTGAAGGCGCCAAAGGCGCGGCCGAGGGGTCCCTTCTTCTCCTTCCGCGGTCTGAGTAGCATCGCCGAAAGGGCCGGCGAAAGCGTCAATGCATTAAAGGCTGAAATGAGGACGGAGATCGCGATCGTCACGGCGAACTGCTTGTTCAAGCGTCCCTGAATACCGCTCATGAATGCGACAGGGACGAAGACCGAAGTCAGGATGAGCGCGATGCCGATTACCGGACCGGAGACCTCCTTCATTGCCTGGAGCGTTGCGTCACGCGGGCCCATACCTTCCTCGATATGGTGCTCCACCGCCTCGACGACAACGATTGCATCATCGACTACCAGGCCGATCGCCAGGACGAGGCCGAATAGCGACAGCGTGTTGATCGAAAAGCCCAGCAATGGAAAGACAGCAAACGTGCCTATCAGCGACACCGGCACGGCAATCATCGGGATGAGGGTCGCGCGCCAGTTCTGAAGAAACAAGAAGACGACGAGTATCACGAGGACCATTGCAGCGACGAGCGTCTTGACGATCTCCTTGATTCCCTCGGACACGGGAAGAGTAGTATCGAGGGTGATGGCATAGTCGAGATCGGCCGGGAAGGTGCCCTTCAAGTTCGCCATTGTCTTCTTCACGCCGTCGGCGACCGCCAGCGAGTTCGACCCTGGGGCCTGAAAAATCGCAATGATGCAGCCCGGCTGGCCGTTCACTCGCGCCCTCTGTTGATAGTTCAGGGCGCCAAGCTCGATGCGCGCCACGTCCTTCAATCGAACGACAGAGCCGTCGGAACCAGCCCGCACGACGATCTGGCCGAACTCCTCCGGGGTTTGGAGCCTCCCCTGCGCCCGGACGGTGTAGGTCATCTCCTTTCCCTTCGGCGCTGGCTCGGCGCCCACTTGTCCAGCGGGGTTGACTGCGCTCTGCTGTTGAACAGCACGAGCGAGGTCAGGAACCGCCAATCCGAGTTTGGCCAGCACGTCCGGCTTGACCCAGATCCTCATCGCATAGTCGCTGGCGCCGAAGAGCCTAACCTCGCCCACGCCAGGGACGCGGTAGAGGGGATCGTTGATGTTGATGTTTCCATAGTTGGCGAGGAAGAGTGAGTCGTAAGTATGCTGGGGCGAGAAGAGCGAGACGACAAGCATCGGAAGCCCGGTCGACTTGCGAATATTGATGCCGAACTGGTTCACATCGGTCGGGAGGTTCGGCTGCGCCTGCGCCACGCGGTTCTGCACGTTCACCTGGTCGGTGTTGACATCGGTGTCCACGTCGAACGTGACGGTCAATTGTTGGGTGCCGTCGTTCGCGTTGGTGGACTGCATGTAGAGCATGTTGTCCACACCATTCATCTGCTGTTCGAGGGGCGTGGACACCGATTGCTCGATGGTGACTGCGTCCGCTCCGGTGTAGGACGTTGAGGTAATGATCTGGGGCGGGACGATTTGGGGAAACTGCGCCAGGGGCAGCCCCCGCATAGCGATGAGGCCTGCGATAACCGTGACTATAGCGATCACCATAGCCACGATCGGTCGGTCAATGAAAAAGTTCGATATCATTGTCTCTCCAAGGGAAGTAGGCAGCAGGCAGTAGGCAGTAGGCTGTGGGCAGTAGGCAGCCAATTCACCAACCGACCTCCTGACCACCGGCAACCGGATATTGTCACTGCCTTCTGGATACCTCTTGCACACTGCC
>JBGPFL010000329.1:0-6119 GCA_041483295.1 Blastocatellia bacterium
CATCCTGCTCGAAGGCACGCCGTCGCACATAAGCATTCGGGCCGTCATCGAAGCGATGGGCGCGGTCGAAGGCGTCGCCAACGTGCACGACCTGCACGTGTGGACTATCAGCTCCGGTAACGAAGCGCTGTCTGCTCACGTGACGATCCTGCCGGGCAGTTCGCACAAGGGGACGCTCGACACGCTTCAGGAACGCTTGCGCGAAGACTTCAATATCGGACACGTGACCATTCAGATTGAGTCGCCCGACGAAGCGGGACTGGAAAACGTGAAGCTATATCAGATCATTGGAAGGAGCGACACCGATTCGGATGCGACAGGCACTCGCAGTAGCGGCGAAGGCGCCACAGCCGGGGACGGTGAAGACTAGGCTTCACTCACGGCTGTCGGCTGATGATGCAACCGAGCTCTATAGATGCTTTCTCAAGGACACGTTGCTTCTGATGGACAGCGTTCCTCAAACAGAGGGAGTCATCTCGTACACTCCCAGAGGCGGGGAACGCTATTTTGACGGCATCCACTCGGGCAAACTCGGCAAACTCGGCAACCTGCGCATGCTGCCTCAACGCGGCGAGAGTTTCGGCGACAAGCTTCATCATGCGTTCGAGGAACTCTTTGGGGAAGGCTTCGACTCGGTCGTCATTATCGACGCCGACAGCCCCACGCTGCCGCGCGACTACCTGACGGACGCGTTTGACAAGCTTGCACGTCCCGGAGAACGGGTGGTGCTGGGACCAGCGGAGGACGGAGGTTATTACCTCATCGGACTCAGACGTCCGCATCGTCGTCTCTTCGAACAGATAACATGGTCAAGTGATCGTGTGCTGGCCGAGACGCTCGAGCGCGCGCGAGAGATCGCTCTCGACGTATCGCTTCTGCCGATGTGGTATGACGTAGACGACTCCGCCGCGTTGGAACGTCTCAGGCGCGAGGTAATCGGCCGCAACGGTTTCACGAGTCTGAGCAAAGCCCATGAGGCGCCACACACGCGGCGCTTCATCGAGGAGCGTTGGCCTTACGATTCGGATGAACGTTAAACATGCCAGAGGCGAGTGGATGGGATTTGGAACAGGCCAGGCGCGTCTGAGTAGCCAGGCTTGAACGCCTCCTCCACTTCCGTGAGAGGCCTTAATTTGAGCGGTGCACCCGAACTGTGGGCGCCCAACGAGCCGCCTCCCCTCTTTTGAACGGCAGCGAACATGAAACTGCCCAATCAATCAATCGGCACTGTCGATACAGAAACATGGCCGCCGGAAAGGGCGTCGGGGTCATTCTCTGTTGTGGCTCGTCTCATTGCGCTCGCCGCACTCGGCTTTGTCAGCGGAGCGCTCTACTGGCAGGCGAGGTATCTGCATTCACTGAAGGGCGGCATCTCGGAATACATCATTGTCTTCCTCGTGCAGTTTTCGCTCTACCTTGCGGCATGCTACCTGGTGATCCGTGATAAGGGATCACTTTGGGCCGGCGCCGGCCGCTGGAGCAAGCTGGCCGCCCTCTCTATCGTCTTGCTTGTTGCCGCGTCTTTCCGCGCTGAATTGGTAACCCAACCGCCTTACCTCTCGAGCGACGTCTATCGTTACATTTGGGATGGCCGCGTGCAAGCGGCAGGGATAAACCCGTACCGCTATGTGCCTTCGGCCCCGGAGCTTGCTTATCTGCGCGATGACGCCATCTATACCTACATCAACCGCCGCGACTTCGCCCACACCATCTACCCGCCCGTGGCTCAAGCCATATTCCTGGGCATCAATCTTATTAGTCCCTCGAGCGTCCGTGGATTCAAGATTGCAATGTCGATCCTTGACCTGGCGGCCATCGCGGCGATCATGCTGGCGCTTCGCCGAAGTGGCCTGGCCCCGGTCCAGGCGATCGTCTTTGCCTGGCACCCGTTGGTGATCTGGGAGAGCGCGCACAGCGGTCACATAGAATCGGCTGCCATAGCCCTTTTGGCGGCGGCCCTTCTTGCCTGGTCATATAAGAAACCTGAACTCACCGGAGCTGCGATTGCGCTGGCAACGCTGGTGAAGTTTTACCCGGCGCTCCTGCTGCCGGTCTTCATGATCTCGGACGCGGCCCGCTCCAGCGACAGGCGAGGTGAGCAACGGTGGTCGTATCCGCGGGAGCGGCTCGCGAAACTGCGCGCGATCTGTCTCAGCAGGCCCAATCTGCGAATGCTGGCGGCGTTCGCCGCGACTGTTCTGCTTGCGTACCTGCCTTACCTCACCGTCGGCTCGGGAGTTACAGGATATCTATCGGGCTACTTAAGGGAGGAGGGTTTCGTCGAGTCCGGAAGCCGCTACTTCGGGCTGGGGCTTGTTCGTGAAGTGGCGAGTGTACCGGCGCTCCTTTATGCCGTGATGGCGGTGCTTGTGCTTGGGGGGTTCGCTCTCCGGGCTCTATTCCTGCATAAGCGGAGCGCGGCAGAAGTTGCAGGCTTCGGCGCATCGATGGTGGGGTTGTTCCTGGTGCTCTGCAGCCCGCGCTTCAGTTGGTACATAGCCTGGATCATTCCGTTTCTCTGCTTTGTGCCGCGAGCCGGGTGGCTTTATCTCTCCGGTGCGTCGGTGTTGTTGTATCTGTCCTGGCTCACCGACGACTATCCAGGCGTGCCGCTCTGGCTTGGAGCAGCCTTGTATATACCGGCCCTGGTTCTGTTGGTGTGGGAGCGCTGGAAGCTTCGCAGTGATACGGTGAGTGGGTGATGAATTCAGAAACTGCGCCGCAGTCTCCCTCGGTCGAGCAACGCATTATGTATGTGCCGCGTGGTGGCCGCGTCCTGACGTACGTCTTCTCGATCCCGGCGGCTCTCGTGGCGCTCGGCCTCACGAGCGCGTGGCTCTATTTCTGGGGAGGTGACCTTCATCGCTTCACCCAGTGGGTTGCGGCTTACGAGAGTCTGTTCGTGGCCCAGTTCGCCATTTATCTGGCAGCCTGTTACGCAGTGGTGCGGCTTCCGGGCAGGTTGTCCCGCAGCGCTTCGGTCTTGAGCGTGGCGATAGTCCTGATCTTCGCCGCGGGTTTTCGCGCTGAGTTAATCGGCAAGCGCCCGTACCTCTCCACAGACGTTTACCGGTACATCTGGGACGGGCGAGTCCAGGCCGCCGGGATCAACCCATATCGCTATGTCCCGTCTGCCGCGGAGCTGGCAGATCTCAGAGACGAGAATATCTATCCAAAGATCAACCGTGGCGACTATGCGATCACACCCTATCCGCCGATGGCACAGATGATCTGCGCCGCGGTCTATTGGATCAAGCCGTCGAGCGTCGCAGCATTCAAGTCGGCGATGTCGATGTTCGACCTGTTGACGATGGTGGCGCTCGTGTTGGTGCTCGCGCGGGCCGGGCTTGAGCCGGCCAGAGTGGTCGTGTTTGCGTGGAACCCGCTGCTGATCTTTGAAGCCGCTCACAGCGGGCACATCGAATCTGCATTCATAGTCTTTCTGGGGTTGGCGCTTCTGGCGTGGTCTTATCGGAGGCCCTCGCTAACGGGAATAGCTCTGGGGCTTGCGACGATGGTCAAGTTCTACCCCGCGCTTCTGTTGCCCGTCTTCTTTGTAGCGAACAACGACGCGAGGGATGACAAGGGAGCGGGCATACAGGCGGGACGCCTGCGGGCTGGATTATTGAGGAGATCCAACCTCCGTTTCTGTGCGGCCTTTGTTCTGACGATGGCGCTGGCTTACTCGCCATACTTGAGCGTCGGCACAGGTGCGCTTGGTTCTCTTGGTAGCGAGTTTCGCGAGGAGGGATTCGTCGAGAAGGGCGGGCGCTATTTTCTGCTCGCTCTGTCTCGAAGAGTTTTTCCTCTCTCGACGACTGCTTTTCTCATTCTGGCCGCTCTGCTGCTGGCGGGAATCGGGGTATGGTGGCTGCTCAAGCAGAAGAAGAATGAGATCGACGTGGCGGCCGGCGCCTTGGCATTGATCGGTCCTTACTTGCTCATCAGCTCGCCGCGTTATCCCTGGCACTACGCGTGGCTGATCCCGTATCTCTGTTTTGCTCCGAGGGTCGGATGGATATATCTGACTGGAGCGACGGTGTTGTTGTATCTGCTCTGGTACACACCGTTGGAGTACCCTGACGTGCCTCTCTGGCTGGGCGGCGCGGTCTACATTCCCACGATGGCGCTTCTAGTTTGGGAGCGGTGGAAGAGCCGTACGAATAACGAGCGACTCGAAAAGCTCGACGAGGAATCGGTCTCAAGATAACGGCCGCAGTCGATGACGCGCGACTGATACTGACCCAACCATGACGACCGAGAAATCGGTTGAGAACCTCTTATTCGGCTCGTCCCCCTGGAACTTGACGTAGCTCATCGGCACCGCTGCGAGTGCAGCAACCAGCCCGGCGTGAGATGACTCTGGGAAGCTCACAACCGATGATCTGACTTTCAAGTCTTGCGGGCGGCGGCCGCTCTCGGCGATACCAAGCGCCAGTGCGACTCACAGTGCGTTCGCCCCGTCCTTTTCTGCGTGGTCTACTGAATTCAGTATGCCTGCCGGTCTCGGGTTCGCTTGTTCGATCGCCCGTGCAACCTCACTAACTACAAACCCCTCAGACCAGTTTATCCTCGCGGTCAACTGCATAACCACGAACAGCGTGATGATCGAGCCTATCGTCACTGCCAACCCCGTGAACCCTTCGATGAAGAAGGCGTAAGAGAAGCCGACCAGATAGATCACCTGCGCAAGCGCCACCTCCATGAAGGCGAACCGCGCTCCAGTCACGATGCGCATATAGGAGACAACAAGGAATATCGAGACCACCGAACAGATCGCGAAGGCGAGATGGATTGAAATATGATCGACCAGGTAGGCCAGCAGGAGATGAAACGCAAAGAATGCCGAGGCGAGAAAGAAGAAGTTCACCGGATGGATCCGAATACCACGCAGCACCGACACGATAAAAATGAGAAAGAAGAAGAACGCCAGCGAGACCGGAGCGAAGAAAGAGATGCGCGAAGCCATCGGACCCGGGTTGAGTTTCTGCGGCATTTCTATTCCGATGCCGTTACCGCTGACCAGGTCGATGTAGCTCCAGGTGAGTTGCCAACCGCTGCCTTCCCGTTTCTTGAAGCTCGGCGAGCTCGTGTTCGCCGGAAAGTCTATTGCGGCGAAGTCGGTCGTGGCGCCAAGTGTGAAGTTGCGAACTTCGCTTATCCCATCACCGAACTCGTACAGGAAGCGATCCAGCCCCTGGGACTTGTAGTTCACCGAGAGCGTGTGACGCGCTCTCGAGTCACAGGGCATTCTTGCAATCAGTCCCTTTGATTCATCGCGCGTGAACGCCACCTCATGCCCGTCCACTTCGAACCGGAAATCATCGTAGCGGCCGTCCGGCGCTGGAAAGGCGAAGCGCACGACCATCTCTCCGCTCTTATCCTGGACGTTCTGAAAGATGTAGTTGGCCGAGAACCCGACACCATAGGTCGAATACCACAGCAACCCCTTTTGTCGCTGGTCTAAGTGAAAGTCGAGCCGGATGTCGCTCTGTATTATCGGGATACCGAACCTGTCGGTGACCTTGCTCTTCTCGATAGTCTTCTTCTTGCGGGTCTCGTCCCATTTTTGGGTCTGAACTTCGCGTTCGACATCGAGCTCCGACGACGGCGCATACTGTGTTAGGGGAGTTCCCCACAACTGGCCGACCTCTCTCTTTAGGGTGGATTGTTGATCCTCAGTCCTGGAAACGATCGTGCTTCCAAGAAGGACCCACCCGAGTGTGGCTATCACGTACACGAATCCTATGCTGGCTATAGTCCTGGTCATGATCCCTCCGAAGAAAGTCCTCGCGGACAGCACCTGCAAGATGGGCGCGAGTTGTTGCGTGGTCCCGTAATCAGTCAACGCGAAAGCGATAGGTGAGTTCAGATTTCACCCTTCAGCTTTGGTCGCGTGATGCGCAGGCGAAGCTCGACTCTGAACCCACATCTCGACTTCCAGTTCATCTGCTCTCTGATCAGCGGCGCGAACTCTGATGCGAGGTTTGACGGGTTGGATGCCAGCGAAGGGAGAAAGGGAGAGTGGGAGAGTGGGAGAGTGGGAGAGTGGGAGAGTGGGAGAGTGGGAGTGTGGTATAGTGGGATAGTGGGATAGTGGGAGGGTGGATGAGTGGAGG
>JBGPFL010000330.1:0-6111 GCA_041483295.1 Blastocatellia bacterium
GTCCACCTCTTGCGCGAAGCTGTGAAATTGGATCCCTCGCGCCCGCAGTATCACCTCCACCTCGGCATGGCCCTGATCAACAACCCGCGCACCCGCCGCGAATCCGAGCAGCACTTGTCTAAGGCAGCCGAACTCGATCCATACAACGCGCAGCTGCGCGCAAAACTCGGTATGCTATACAAAGATATTGGCCTCCCTAAAAAAGCCGAGAACTACTTCCGCGAGGCCCTTGCAATTGATTCAGAAAACAAAGTAGCCCGCCGCGAACTCGGCACCGAAAAGAAACAAGACGGCCTGTGGAAGTGGTTCAAGAAATAATGGGCGAGCGCCAGTAGTTGTTGTCAGCAGTCACAGTGGAGTGGACAGTTGAACAGCGGCCGCACCTTTCTGGCTGCTTGCTAATGACTCGTCAGAAGCGTTCCAGGAACATCGATATGCGACGGATGCTGCCAATGATGAGCACTGCAATCGGCGGATAGAGGAACACGCTCAGAGCAGTGCTCAAAGACAGACCCATTCCGGGACTCTTGCCTACGACATACCCCAGGGCCATCGAAACCAGATAACCAACTATCAAGAAACTCAGTCCCGCCCTTCGGCTAATGGGCTTGTCGCGCGGCGCCTCCTCCCGAAAAACTGAAGTCAAGTGATCCGGAACGTGATAGGTGTAGCGCGCCAGAACCAGACCGATGTTTCTGATCAGATACACCAATCCATACAAGGCGAGGGCAATGATCAGCAGGCGCCCTATGAGCCTCGACTCTTCAATGAAGGTTGGCTTTGCCACCATCACATAGAAGGTAGAGACGAACAGAGGAACAACTAGCAGAACCGCGTGGCTGCGGGCCGCCGCCTCCTGTCGGTCGTGAGCGATCATCTCATCGACCATCCGGTCGAACTCCCGCTGGAGGGAGACCACCTCCGCGGCGCGAGACGCGTAGAAGGTCCTGCGGGACTCGCCGTATCCGCCAAGATCGTAGGCGGCGCGCAAGCGCGGATCGCTCAACACATGATAAGCCTCATTGATGCGAGCGAAGGTGGCGTTGGCGTCGGGCGATGCCGAGACATCAGGATGGCATTTGCGCGCAAGCCGTCTGTAGGCTGATTTGATTTCGGCGCTGGTCGCACGAGGAGAGACTCTCAGAACTCGATAGAGGTCCGTCATGGCCAATAACTCATTCCTAAGAAGCGGCGCTCTACCTAAGGACCTGCGGCAGCCCATACCTGGGCAAGTTCGGCCAGACCTGGGGGCGGGTCTGCACCTGATCTCGTGAGCGGCTACGCGATCTTCCTACGGCCGCCGGCCCCACTTGACAATGCCATATTACTACGTGACCGCGCGACGCTCAAGGATCCTGTCGTCACTTAACTCCCATTCGCGAGTGAGTGGAGGCTACATTGACGTGGCAAATGGCAGCAGCCAGGGCATCCGACGCATCCAGCGGTGCAGGGGCTCTCTCCAGACCAAGGAGAACGCGAACCATCTCCTGCACTTGATGTTTCTCGGCGCGGCCGTAGCCCACCAGCGCAGACTTTATTTCGAGGGCAGAATACTCGAACACTTGAAGGCCGGCACGGGCGGCGCACACGAGGATGGCGCCGCGCACGTGTCCAAGCTTGAGCGCACTCTGGACGTTTACTGCGTAGAACGTCTCCTCAACGGCGCAGGCTTCGGGCGTCAGGCGGGCTATTACTTCTTCAAGCCGTTGGCTGATCGTAAGCAGCCGCTCGGCGAAAGTGAGGCTGGGGGAGACGCGGATGGCCGCGTACTCGATCAGGTTGTAGTGGCGGCCGTCACTATCGATGACGCCATAGCCCGTGGTTTGGCTGCCCGGATCCACTCCCAGTATACGCATCCGAGCTGCGCCGGCCTTTCCCGTGGAACCAGTCAAACCGCTGGGGCGCTGGTTGAGGTCAGGCGATCTCAACCGGCCGCCTCCATCTCCGCCTCGGGTATGTCGAAGTTTGCAGCAACACTCGCAACGTCGTCCTGGTCTTCGAGCGCCTCCATCAGTCGCAGAACCTGCTGAGCCGCCGGCCCGGTAACCTGGACTGAATTGGTCGGACGCATCAGGACTTCGGCCGACAGCGGTGCCATGCCGGCGCCCTTCACTGCATCGAGCACTGCGTTGAAGTCTTCGGGGGCCGTCGTGACTTCCCAGGACACTCCATCGTCGCTCACGTCCTCCGCTCCTGCCTCGAGCGCTAACTCCATGATCTTCTCTTCATCTGCTGCGGATTTCTCCAGGATGATCGTGCCCTTCTTCTGAAACATCCAGGCCACAGATCCATTCTCGCCGAGGTTGCCGCCAAACCTTGAGAACACGTGGCGAATCTCGGCAACGGTGCGGGTCCGGTTGTCTGTCTGAGCTGCAATGAACACGGCCACGCCTGCCGGGCCGTAGCCTTCATAGGTGATGTCTTCTATTGCCGCACCGGCGATCTCTCCCGTGCCGCGTTTGATGGCGTTGGTCATGTTGTCCTTAGGCATGTTCATTGCCTTGGCATCATCCACGGCCTTGCGCAGACGCGGGTTTCCGACCGGGTCTCCGCCGCCGACCCGGGCCGCCACCGTCAATTCCTTGATCAACCTCGAGAAGACCCTGCCGCGCTTGGCATCGAGGGCTCCCTTTTTGTGCTTGATTGAATGCCACTTCGAGTGTCCAGACATAACGATGCCCTCTAGTTCACATTGTTCAGTCAATGAGAAGCGATTGCAGTATACGCCAGGGGCTTTGGAATCAGCAACGGCCGGACCCCGGTGGGGTTGGATCTCATTACGTAGCTATTTCATCGCAAGCAAGGGCCAGCCACGAATTCCACGGATTTTACACGAAGTATTCGTGGTCATTTGTGTAGTTCGTGTGATTCGTGGGGACCTCAGGGGCCAAACAATCTGCTTCGCACCTGCTCGGTCGTGACACCCCGAACCCGAATCCTCTTGTCGCGAGATGATTCGCCGCTGATAATCTCGACCGCGCTCAGCGGCACATCGAGAAGCCCGGCAAGAAACCGGCGGCAGGCTTCGTTCGCTTTGCCGTCGACCGGCGGAGCGGCGAGCCTGAGCTTTAAGGCGTCGGCGTATTCGCCGGCCAGTTCGGTTCGCGAAGCGCGCGGCTGAACTCGCACCTTGAAAGTCACTGACCCGTCCTTCTCGCCAATTGAGATCACCACCTACCCACGAGATCTGCGAGCAGCCCGGTGACCACTCGAACAAGGATCAAAGCCAGGAATGCGCTAAAGTCGAACATGCTGATCGCCAGGTAACGGCCAAGCAGCCGTCGAATCGGTCTAAGCAAAGGCTCTGTTATCCTAAACGAGAAACGAAGGACTCTGCTGCCATATCCGAGGCCAAACCACGGAAGGATGATTCGCAAGAATATGGCGGCCTCATACAGTATCCCGGACAACTGTATCAACCACACCAGCGCTCTTCGTCCGGTCAGAACGTTGTAGTAAGTGGCCTGGACAACATTAGCAAGAATCTCCACGAGCCGGTCATATACGTAGCCCGCGAACAGGCCCGCAAACAAGATAGCTGCCGCAGCTACCAGCGGCAGCAGATCGAAGCGCATCATGTAGCCCGAGAACGGTTGACGCAGGGGACGCACCAGGGGCTCAGTCACGCGCCTCAGATGAAACGGTAGCCACCCAAATGGATTTACCCCTGCCCATGCGACTATCACCCGCAGAACGAGCAAGCTCGCGGTCGCCAACGTCACAATAAGAATCGCATACGATATGCAGCTCAGAACGTAGAAAACGATTTGCAATTACTCACCTCGGAAGTAGAAAGCAACGATTTGAAAATGGATCACTCCGCAAGAACACACCTTAGCCAGAGTCTCAATCACGGCCGCGCCTCTCTCGGGCCAAATATGGCAGTGCCGACCCGAATCATCGTTGCGCCCTCCTCGATTGCGACCTCAAAGTCATGACTCATCCCCATCGAGAGTTCGGTAAGAAGGTTCTGGGGCGCCCGGCCCCTGTTCAGTTTCTCGAGTATCTCTCGGAGCCGCTTAAAATAACTGCGGCTCTGTTCCGGTTCATCAAAGAAGGGCGGCACCGTCATCAACCCCCGGAAGTCGAGGTTCTCGGCCGAGCCCAGAGCCTCGACGATCTCTGGCAATTCCGGTTCGTCGGCGCCAGACTTGGTTGGCTCGTGTGCAAGATCAACCTGAACGAGCACAACCGGCCGCTTCCCTTCCTCGCCTGCGATCCGATCCAGACGACGAGCTAGATCCACCGTGTCAACAGTGTGAATGACATCGAAAGTTGAGACCGCCTGCCGAGTCTTGTTCGATTGAAGGTGGCCGATCAAATGCCACCGCAGGCCATCGGCCTTGACCTGCTGGGCCTTGCCAACCGCCTCCTGCACGCGATTCTCGCCGAGATCGCGAACTCCGATATCGGCTGCAAGCTGAACCACTGAAGGGTCAACCGTCTTCGAAACTGCGATGAGCCTAATCTCTTCAGGGCCACGACCGGCCCGTTCCGCAGCACGGGCAACGCGCTCACGGACACGCGCCAGCCGCTCTGGAATCTCTTCAGGCATCGGGAGGAGATGTTATCAGGGAACAGAGTGGAGTGAAAAGGAAGCGCGGCGTTCGGTACTGATTCAATCTAGGCCTTTGCTCCAAACCCGCCACCACCAGGACTCTCTATCCTAATACGGTCTCCTGTTCGAGCGTGCGTGGACTCCTTCCCCGCAACCGCGCGCTCGCCGTTCTTGTCGATCAGCACAGTGCGGCCCGCGGCTCCGGGCTCGCCGCCTTCGAGACCATAGGGACGAGTCTTGCGCCGATCCGACAGCATTGTTACCTGAGCATCGGTCAGCAACTCGATCTCTCGTACGACTCCATCGCCGCCTCGAAATCGGCCATCGCCTCCCGATCCGCGACGTATCGAGTACCGCGTCACTCGCATCGGGTATGCATACTCCAGCGCCTCGGCCGGGGTATTCAGCGAATTGGTCATATGCGTGTGGATCGCATCGATCCCATCAAGGCCGGGCCTCGCTCCCATTCCACCCGCGACCGTTTCATAGTAAGCAAACTGACGGCCCGTGCGCCTGTCCGTTCCACCGATGGTCAGGTTGTTCATCGTACCCTGGCTGGCGGCCGGAACTCTCGCTCCTGCATGTGAGAGCGCAAGCAGCAACGTGTCGACGATTCGCTGAGATGTCTCGACGTTTCCGCCTGCAACCGCAGCCGGCGGCAGAGCGTTTACAACTGTTCCCAATGGAGCGATGACCTTGATCGGCTCGAGTATGCCCCAGCTTGCGGGAACGTCTGCCAGGATCAAACAGCGGAAGACGTAGTAGACCGCCGAGACTGTGATCGCTTCGACCGCGTTGATCGGGCCGCGAACCTGCGGCGCGCTCCCGGTGAAATCCACGGTTGCGCGGTCGCCCTTGATGACAATGCGCACCTTGATGCGAACCAACTCGTCGGAATAGCCGTCGTCGTCGAGGAAGTCCTCAGCTTCATAGGAACCATCCGGCAAATCTCTTATGACGGCGCGCATCATCTCCGCCGTGTAGCCGATCAGATGCGAGGCATACAAGTTCGCCTCGTTAAAGCCGTATCGCTGTACTATCTCGAGCAGCCGCGTCTCGCCTGTTGCGATCGCGCCGAGTTGGGCAGTCAGGTCTCCCTCTCGTTCTTCGGGAATGCGAACGTTCGCCGCGATCAATCGCATCACGTCATCGTTGACCCGTCCCCCGATCATCAGACGCACAGGAGGAATCCTCAGACCTTCCTGGTAGATCTCGTCGGCGCGCCCCATAGATCCCGGCGTCGCGCCTCCGATGTCCGCGTGGTGCGCGCGATTGGCAACGTAGAAGAGTCGAGAACCTGCCCGACGACGGCGGACACCCCTATCTCCGCGTTTCGGTTTGTCTGCCTCGTTCCCATAAACGGCAGCCACCATCGTGACGTCAGGCAGATGCGTTCCTCCGGCATAGGGATCGTTGAGCACGGCGATATCGCCCGGCTCAAGCTGCAGCGTCTCGAGCGCCGCCTTGACGGACATTGGCATCGAGCCGAGGTGCACTGGCATGTGGTCGCCTTGAGCAATGAGGACACCCTCTTTGTTGAAGACGGCGCAGGA
>JBGPFL010000331.1:0-6111 GCA_041483295.1 Blastocatellia bacterium
ATAGCCGTGAGGCCAACGAGCCGTTTTGTCATCAACATTATTGGTCTCCTTTTGATTCAGGGTCGGCATTCCAAATATCGACCGCACAGCGCCATTCGCCATCGCCCTCTCGGCGCCAGATCGTGACCGCGCGGCCCTCGGTCGTTGTCGGCGTGCCGTCCGGCGCGTTCAGCGTGACGGCATTGCGACTAAGCATATACGCCAGATTCCCGTCCGGGGAGAAGGTGACCTCCGTCGATGTCCACGTTATCCTGAACCCGGGGATTTTCATACTGCCCTCGACGTATTCACGCAGGGCCGCTTTGCCGGCAACCGCTGGAAAGCCGGGAGGCAGGACGATGGCATCGTCAGTCCAGTAAGAGAGGACGCGTTCAAGGTCTCGCCCCTCGGAAGCCGCGAGCGCCCATTCGGCGTCGCGCTTTAGTAACCGGGTTCTTTCCGATGCCAGGTCCATGCGATTCTCCTCTCAGAATCAGTCGCTATATTGATCGGTCCGTCCGCATGCCACGCAAACGCAGACGAGGCGAAAGCGTGGATTCAGGCGCTGTGCTGCGACCTGATCATTGTTCCGACACCAGCCATCGCACACCAGATGCATCGGAAGCGACTGGTGAAGGTTAGAGAGCTGCCGTCAATCACTCAGGAAGGGGGCTAACGCGAGGTTCGCCGCCGTGTTGACAAAGGCGATAGCAGACGTCCTTACCACCATAACGTAATCTTGACCTTACCGACGTGTAGGGTGATCTTCAGGTTGAATTCGATCTCCGGCTTCCTCACATCATCTGCACTTTCAACCGTAACCCTCTTACTCTTCGCCACGATCTTGCCCCCGGATTCGGCATAGGCGTGCCAGACGTCGTTGACCTTGGTAACGAAGATATTGTGTTTGCCGTTGGGGACGTTGTCTACATTGCCCTGAGCGTCCAACACACCAATAATCCGGCCCTCTTCCAAATCCTTGCTTCCGTCTATGCTGGCAGCAACGACAGGAGTGACCTGTACCCTCTTGGCACCCTGCTCAGCCCTGACAGACAGCGATGTGTCCAGCTTGATCGCAGCAAGTCTCCCGGCAATCTCCATGGCTGTGGGGTCTTTGTCGCGCTGGGCAACCGCGGAAGAAGCGATGATGATGCAAACTATCAGTAACCATAGCGAACGTTTCATATGTCGTCCTCCCTGTCTCCGGGAAACCGCCAGAAGTAGGATGGTGCTGAGTATTGTTGCCATTGAACTCTGAGCGCCCGGGAAGGCGTCGAACGACTCCCATCAGCGGGTGCCCCTCGATGACTGTTACTGAGACGACTGCCCCTGCTTCAGATATGGTTAAATCAAGCGTCACAGTTCCTTCAATCCTGGCTGCCTTAGCCAAAGCAGGATACACTGGATTGGGCTTCTCAATGATAAGCGGGTCAGAGTCTTCAGGGCTCAGGCGAACTTGAGCAAACACGAATGCCAGGTTGATGCTAAACGCGATTATCAAGAGAAAGGTGATTCTGCGCATTAGATCTCCCGCACTGGCATTCCAGGGGAGCATGGCCGCGCCACATGGAGCCCTGGCTGGATCCTCTGTGCGAGGCCACGACAGACTACGGCTTAGCTTTTGATCCGTCGCCGCCATCCACCGCAAACGCATACAACTTATTGTTAGGCTTGCCGATCCCCAGGAATCTATAACCCGAACCGATGTAGACGACCCCATCGACGATGGTAGCCCCTCCGCCAATACCGCCGCCGGTGTCAAACTCCCAGAGAATCTTTCCGTCGCGCGCATTGTAGGCGCGAATGAATCCGCCCTGTGAGCCCGCCCATACCAATCGATTGTCGCCTCGGCCGGTGACCGTAACCGGCCCAAAGTTAGCCTTGCCATCCGGGCTCGGCGTCTGCCACAAAATGTTGCCGGTAGCTCCGTCGAGCGCGCTGATCGAACCTTGCTTTGGATGATTGGAGATTCCGACGTAGACGCGTTCGCCGTCTGTCGCACCCCCGAACTCGATCCCACCCAGCTTTCCCCCGGGCCCCACTTCCTTCTTCCACTCGACTGCGCCGGTCGCAGGATCGAGCGCAAAGAACCACCCGCTCTTCTGCCCGGCGCCTACCAGCGTCTTGTTTCCCTTCCCCTTGAAGAAGACGGGGGCCATCCCAAAATCGACATCCAGATCGCTGCATTCTGCAAGGTTGCGGCAGTCGAAGTTCCAGATGTCGGCCGGGGTAGCTTGAAATGACCAGACCAGCTTGCCGGTGTCCATACTCAGAGCGACGATGGCGTTCGGGTACTTCGAAGCGGGTGGCGTGTACTGGTTGCCCGTCGTCACGTAAACGCGTTTATTCGCCGGGTCAAGACTGACGGTGGACCAGACGGCGCCGCCCGCCGGACCCATGATGGCCTTGCCCTGCTTGTTCTTGCCCTGCTCGGTCGGCGTTTCAGGAATCACCCAGTATCGCCATAACTCCTTGCCGGTTGCGGCTTCCAATGCGAGGACGCTTCCCCTGAACGTGCAGCACACATAGTTTGCCCTGCCCAACATCGCGCCTTCTTCGTGCGACGAGACGCCAATGTAGATTCGACCCTGATGGATGATCGGCGAACTCGTAGCCACTGTGCTCGGGTGAGTATCGAGCCGCTTCCTCCACTTCAGCGTCCCATCTTTTGCATCGAGCGCATGAAGAAACCCGCCTATGTCTCCGAAGTAGAGCACTCCGTCGGCGTAGGCAGCCGCGCTGCGACTCGGCAGGCCGCAATCGTAGTCCCAAAGCCTGGCGCCGGTCTTCGCGTCGAGCGCGTATTCTTTACCGTCCCACGAACCGAAATAGAGAACTCCGTTTGCGACCACAGGTTGGCCAGACACATCGGCGCCCGTTTCAAACTTCCAGAGCACCTTCAGCTTCGCCACATTTGCTGGTGTGATCTTCTCTTCGGGGTTGTAGTGGGAGCCATTCACCTCCCGGCCGAAGAGCGCCCATGCGCCGGGCTGGCTCCTGGCGTCTTTTCCCTGGCCGAGGGCTCCCGGCAAAGCAATCGCGAACAGCACGCACGTGGCCAGGCCAATCGATCGAATCCAAATCGCGGACCGCCTTAGCAAGGGTTCGTTTCCAATCATCACCTTGTCTCCTTGAACTTGTGAGCGAGCAACCAGAGCGGACGTTTTGCGGCCACCCCTGATGTCGCTGTACTGAGCTATCGCGATCGAGCTACTACAGCAACTTCACGTGAGACTTAGCCACGTTGCAGGTTGACTGACTAAGTGACAACCTTGCGGCTCGTTGCTGCAGCGAGCCAATAATCTATCAGCATTCGACCTAATAGCAAACGGCTTCAGGCAGCGGTCAGTTCCCGTCGATTCAGGTAGCGGAAAAGATTTCTGCAACCTCACCCAGCGGTTTCGCGTCTATTACGGCAGGAGCGACCGCAGCCCGCTGACCCCACGCCTGCCTGGCTCTGAAAACACAATCCTAAAGGAGAAGACAATGAAGAGAGTAACTGTTCTATTCTTGTGTCTGCTCTTTGCTTCCAGTGCATTTGCGGGGCAAGCGAGCGGCACGGGGGTTGATCCGAAACCCAAGGCGAAGTCGAAGGTCGACTGTTCGGCTCCAGACGACGCGAAGATCACGGAGGATGTAAGAGCCAAATTCGCGAAGTCGGCCTCTCTCCGGGATTTCACGATCAATGTGGAAACCAAGCAGGGAGAGGTATCCATTAAGGGTACGGTCAAGACAGGCCTTCAGAAGGGCAGCGCGACGCGAATGGCGAAAGCCGTCGCTTGCGTGAAGAAGGTGGTTAATCAAATAACAGTCGAAGGGGCAGGCACAAAGAAAACACCAAAGTAAGACATCGACTCAGAACTCTGTACAACTTCGCGCGGGTGGACTAACAAGTCCCCCGCGCATTTGTCCCTGCGCGCCAAGGCACGGGGCCAGCAACCAAAACTGGGGCGAGGAACCGGTAAGGGCCGCGCCACGAATCACACGAATTCCTCGAATGGTCACTAATGATTCGTGTAGATTCGTGGCATTCGTGTAATTCGTGGCTGGCCCTTACTGATTACCGACCTAGTCCCACTTCTGATCACACCCAAGGGACGGGTCACTCGATCACTTTCCCTTTATCTCCCGGAAGCAGCATCTGCCTGTGAACCCAGATTGGCGCCAAACCGTTCGACAATATCTTGTCGTGGAATTCCTGGAGCGAGAATTCATCTCTGCGATTGCGTTTGTAGTCCTCCCTCAACTTCAGCAGCGCAAGCTTGCCCACCGAGTAACTGAGGTAGGTCGGATCGAAGGCGCCACGCTCGGCCTCTATCCGCGAAGGCGTCTCGCCCATGTAAGCGTTCTCCATGAAAAATCGCGTTGCGTCATCAACCGACATTCCAAAAGCATGCATACGAATGCCGACCACGAACCTGCAAAGTCGAAGCAGCGCGTCCGCGAGCTGTCCCATTCGGAGCTTTGGGTCGCCATTGCCGAAGCCTTCTTCGATCATCATCTGCTCGGTATAGTGAGCCCAGCCCTCGACAAATGTTGCCGGCGCAAGCGCCCAGGTCTTGCGCACCGGCGAATCTACTCTCTTCAAGTAAGCGCCCTGCACGAAGTGGCCCGGGTACGCTTCGTGGATCGACGTCGACCAGAGTTGAGCGTAGTTGAATGAAGCGAGGTATTCCTCCCTTTGCGTCTGACTCCACTTCGGGTCCACATCGGTGATCAAGTAGCGCGCCTTCACCTGCCCGTTTTCGAATGGACCTGGCATCCACATGCTCGCCGTCGCCCAGCGCATGAAATCGGGCGTCGCCACTACGGTGGGGGCGGGGCCGGGTAACAGAGTTACGATGTGCTTCTCCTCGATGAATTGTTTGAGTGAGTCGAGCTGCTTTTGTGCTTCAACAACGAGCGTCCCCGCTTTTGGGTGTTCGGCCTGAATGGATTTCCAAACGGACAGCGGGTCGCGGTGCGGGTCAATGCGAGCGGCGGCCCCGCGCAACTGCTCCTGGGTGCTTGCAAGCTCCCGATAGGCTATCTTGAGCAGCGCCTCGACACCTACATCGATCCCTTCGTCGTAGCGCAGCTTCGCCTCATAGTTGTCTCTTCCTATCGCGAAGACGATGGCTTCATCCGACCTGACGTTCTGCAGGTGTTTGATCAACCTTGAAATCGCCTCGGCCGCATTCCTGGTCGACTTCTTGAACTCGTTTTGGAGCTTCGCGTCCTTGACCGAGGCGAACGCCTTCGGCAGCTCGTTCTGGATGAACCCGAGCGTGCCCTTGAAGCTTTCGATTCCAGTCTTCAGGAACACCGGCGCCACATGGTGCAGATTCGACTGCGCCGACTCGAGCAGGCGAGGAACCTGCTTCTCCTTCGAGATCGCGTGGCGCAGACGTGAGTCGAGCGGCGCGTAGTCGAAGATCAATATCTGAAGCAGCCCGTTAGAGATTGCGTCGCTGTAGACCTGCGGGTTGTGCTCGTAGCTCTTGATCTGTTCGAACTCCAACAACCTCGACTTCATATTCGAGGCAAGGATCTGGAAGTCGAACAGGTCCGAGAAGCTGAGCTGGAGCGGCGGAATCTTCTCGATCCGCTCTTGAAACTTTCGGATCGCCGAGATCTCTGAGGCAATCGCTTCGCCGCTGTAGTCTTCGAGCCTGCCATCCCAGGCGTGAAGGCCGCTTGCCGCCGCGAGCACCGGATGCCGCGAATGGAGATCGGTCAGATAGTCATTTACGAGTTGCGGAAAATTCGCGGCGGCGATCTCATTCTTCTCCTGACCCTTCTGCATATGTGCCTGAACGCGACTCCCCTTCAACACGAGCGGAGAAAGCAGGAGCCCCGCAATCAACACGGCGACAATCAAAGAGGCATTGCCGCGTAGCTGAGTTAGGAGTGAATGTCCGGGCTGGTCGAGTCGAGTCAGATGGACTACCCCGCTTCGATCTGTTTTCCGCTCCAGTATTGTCGAGGGGCGCCTGCCTGAAGCTATGTCTCCAGCAATTCCTTCGCGCGCTGGGTTGCTTTAACAACTGCCTTAATCAAGGTGACGCGCAACCCGCCCTCCTCGAGTTCGAGGATCCCGTCGATAGTGCAGCCGGCGGGCGTGGTCACCGTGTCTTTCAGCTTTGCTGGATG
>JBGPFL010000332.1:0-6111 GCA_041483295.1 Blastocatellia bacterium
ACTCGTCACACAGATGCACGAAGGTAGGAATGAGTTGAACCGGCAGGTTGTCTATGGCGAAGTAGCCCAGGTCTTCGAATGTCTTCAGCGCCGATGACATCCCAGACCCGCTCACGCCGGTGATGATGACGACCGAAACTGGCATAAGAAAGAAGTGGTCAGAGATCAGAGGTCAGAGGTCAGTAGTTGGTCTCTGGTTTCTGATCTCTGATCTCTGTTCTCTGATCTCTGTTCACGGTTCGATTAATCCGTAGTTACCGTCCTGACGATGGTACAGCACCCCAACCCTGTTGGTCTCGGCGTCCCGAAACACGATGAACTGATCGTCCGAGTCCGCCAACAAGATTGCGGCTTCTTCCGGGGTCATCGGTTTTACCCGATAGCGGCGAGCCGGAACTATTCGGGGCGCGGCCGGCGCCGCTTCTATGGCACCCCCGGGTACCGGCGCCACTTCGCCCATCGAGGTGCGGCCGCGCTTTTTTGCATGAAACTTATCCTTGAGCCGCAGGACTTGCTTCTCGACCTTGCTGGCCGCGGTTGCAATCGACTGCTTGAGGTCGCTGTTTTCGGCGACTCCCGTAAAGACGCTGTCGCGCCAGTGCACCACAATCTCGCTTCGCTGGCGGTGCTTCTCGGACGACAGGATCACGTGCGCCCGCATCGGGGCAGAGTCGAGCACGCGGTTGAGCTTGTTGAGCTCCTTTCGCACCAGTCGCTCGATTGCCGGAGTGATGTCGATGTGACGTCCGGTGAACTCGAATTCCATTTCAGTCTCCTGAGAGACTTCGGATTAGAGAGTGGGAACCCGTCGCGGGGGCGAGCGGATTGCGGAGCGGGGCTGCTTCCCACAGTCCAAGATCCGAAATCGTATGATTGGCTTACTGATTCATACTATGGCGCGGCGTTCGCGGGAACCGGGTATGCGCATCTGGTCGCGGTACTTTGCGACGGTGCGGCGGCTCATCTTAACGCCCTCTCTGGCCAGGCGTTTCGCGATCTCATCGTCGGTAATGGGGCGGTGTGGATCCTCAGCCTCGATCATTCTCTTTATCTTCAGCTTCAGCACGCGAGTGGACACATCCTCGCCCGTGTCTGACTTCATGCCTTCGGTGAAGAAGCGGCGCAGCTCGTATACGCCCTGCGGCGTGTTCACATACTTCCGATTCACGACGCGGGAGACCGTGCTCAGGTGCATGCCTATGTCTTCGGCGACATCTTTGAGCATCATCGGCCTCAAGTGCTCAACCCCACGGTCCAGGAAGTCGCGCTGCCGGTCGACTATCGATTGGCAGACTCGGTAGATAGTCTGGCGACGATGTTCGATGTTCTTGAGCAGATCGACTGCCGACCGGAACCGTTCCTTGATGTAGTCCCGGGTCTCCTTCGACGAATCCTTGGACTCCATCATCTGCCGGTAGGTCCTGTTGATACGCAGGTGCGGCATCCCGTCGTCTTCGAATCGCATGACATAATCGTCCCCGACTTTCTCGATCGTCACCTCGGGGACAACCGGCTGAGCATCTTCTGCCGAGTACCTGCGACCCGGCTTTGGATCGAGCTTCTTGATGATCTCCATTTCTTCGAGAAGGTGCTCGATCGGAACTCCCAGGGTCTTGGCAAGTTCAGGCAGCTTGTGAGTCTGGAGGCTCTCGAGGTGGTCGCGCACCATGCAGACCGCGAGCCGATCACCGTATCCGTAATGCACGAGCTGGATGAGCAACGACTCGCGAACGTCCCGAGCGGCGACCCCGACCGGATCAAGGCGCTGGACCACGCCAAGCGCTTCTTCGACGATTTCGATCGGCCATGGTCCCATCGCGGCGATCTCTTCAATAGTCGCATCGAGGAACCCGGTGTTCTCATCCAAATTGCCAATGATCGCCTCGCCCACCAGGAGCACTTCTTCCGGCACGTCGGTCAGATGAAGCTGCCAGATGAGCTGGTCGTAGAGCGAGGGCGAGCGGGTCAACATGTTCTCGAACGACACGTCGTCCTTCGCTTCGTATTCGTGCGTCTTGTAGCCGGGGTCAAGGTACTCTTCGAAGGTAGACCCGAAATCTATCTCTTGAAATGAGTCACGTTCCCGATCGGGCTCGGCCTCGCCATCGAGCGGGCCCGAGTCTTGTGTGTGGACCTCACTTATCTGGGAACCTGCGTCGGGCGGCGGCGCCTCGTTGCTGGCTCCATCAGTCGGGACATAGTCGGCGGTCGTGGCATCGATGGAGGCGACGTCGTCTGCCGGAGACTGGTCGTCTCCGCCTTCGCCCGGCATTACCTCTTCGAGGATGGGATTGGCCGAGAGCTCCGTTGTAACCATGTCCGTCAGCTCGAGCTTGGTCATCGCCAGTAGCTCGATGCGCTGCCGCATCTGCGGCGTCAGAACCAGCCGCTGCGAAAGAGTCGTTTGGAGATGTGGCTTAACCGACATAGCTCGTTCGAAATCCAGGATTCAAGACTCAGAACTAAAGACCAACTACCTGCGGCTCCGCTCAATCCTCAGCGCCGGCTCGTGAATCATGCTACATCCTGAAATTCTCACCTAAGTACACCCGCTTCACTTCCTCGTCGCGGGTCAGCTCGTCAGGCGTCCCCGCTCTGAATATTTGCCCGTCGTTAATTATATACGCTCTGTCTGTAATCGCCAGAGTCTCACGAACGTTGTGGTCCGTTATCAACACGCCGATGGCACGCTCGCGCAGCTTTTGCAGAATCCGCTGTATGTCAATGACCGCGATGGGGTCGATGCCGGCGAACGGCTCGTCCAGCAGTATGAATCGAGGCTCGATAACCAGGCATCGGGCGATCTCGGTGCGCCTTCGTTCACCTCCCGACAACTGATACGCCTTGGTGTGTCGCACATAGGCGATGTCGAGCTCGTCGAGTAACAACTCGAGACGGTGTTCGCGCTCTCTCCTGGTTAGCGGAAGCGTCTGCAGCACCAGGATGATGTTCTCCTCGACTGTCAGCTTGCGGAAGACTGATGCCTCTTGCGGCAAGTAACTTATTCCACTACGCGCCCTCAGGTACATCGGAAGACGTGAGATGTCCTTCGAATCGAGTAATATCCTGCCGCTGTTTGGCTTTTCCAGCCCCACGATCATGTAGAAGACTGTTGTCTTGCCCGCCCCGTTCGGACCCAGAAGACCTACGATCTCGCCCTGGTGAATATCGAGAGTCACGTCCTTAACGACGGTGCGTTTGCGATAGGACTTCCTCAGGCCTTCGCAGCCCAACACGCTCGATTCTTGTCCTTGGGATTTAGGACTGATGTCAGGTCTCGTATGTTTGGCACGCTCGGCTGGTGATTCGATCACGGACACTTCTCGTACTCTCTGTTGCGTTCCTATTTGGCCTTGCCTTTTCCTAACCGATGTACTGATCGAACACGCCCCGTGCCCTGCCGATTATCGACGAAGACCTTATCATCGCGACTATAGAAAGTCAATTGTGCGCCCATTGTAACGCCCTTCTCATCGTCCTCAACTCGAGCCGTTTTTCCTTCCAGGATCGCTCTTCCGTCGGCGCCGGTGTACACGAGTTTATCGCCGGTCCCGCGCCTTCCCGGCTGGTTGAGCACAACGTTGCCTTCGGCCGTCAGACGTTCCACTTCTTTCGTCTCCTTCATCAGGAAGACCTCCACCGAGTCGGCTTCGATCCGATCGGAACCCTGGCGAGCCCTGACTCCACCAACATAGTGCACCCGCCGGTCAGCGTCCGAGTAAGTCATCCGTTCAGCCGACGCGAACCCGGGCACCATTTCGCGTCCCTTGTCCGATTCCCCCTTTTCCGATTCCCCCTTTTCCGATTGCCTCTTGTCCGATTGCCCTTTGTCCGATTCCCCCTTGCGGTCTACTGAATACAGCGCACTGTCGACGTTTCCGATTGCCACCATTCGCTTCTCTTCCTGGTAGAGTTCAATTCGATCAGCCTTGATGAAGTTGTCGTCCTGCCATCCACGGGCGTTTCCGTTGAAGACGGCGCGCTGTTTGTTGCTGGCGTCGGCGCGGTCAGCGGTGACAAAGACAGGAGATTTCGTGTTCTTGAACGGCGTCGAATCATTGGTCTGCTCCGGGCTGTAATAGGTAGTGCGAACATCACCGCGCGCGTGCGTTTCGTCCCTCTGCCGGTCGTAATCGATCTCGTCAGCCTGGGTGCGACCCTTCGAGTCCGCCACGGTTGGGCGCTCGCCGCGCAGAAGGAGCACCTCGCGCGACCTGTCGTACACTGCCCGGTCAGCGGTTGCGATTCGGTCGGCCTCATTGAACTTGAAGTTGCCCTCCTGCGTGAGCCGTTCGAGGTCTTGTGCGTCGGGGCCGAATTCCCCCGTGAGCTTTTGACTGGTGGTCACTCGTGGCGCGTGCGCGTGTTCGTCCTTAACCATCGCCTCAATCTCGACGCGAACGCCCCCGCTTGCTTCGTAGCTCTTCAACCTGTTGCCATCTTCGAAGAAAAGAGCGCTCATCCTTGGCGCCCTCAAGATCTTCCGGTCCGAGTTGGCCTCGGCACGCACAGGGATGACGCTCAGGACCGCGCTGTCGGTCGCTTCTGCAGACTGGAGGTTTTTTCCGTCCGGAAAGAAATGCATTGAGATAAAGCCGGCGGCCAGTTCGCGAGTCGTGGGATTGATCTTTGGATCTGACTGCTCGGGCGCGTGAACCCGCAACAGCGCGTGTCCTTCCGCTTTGAGCACATCTATGGTTCCGCCTCGCTCGCCGTCAATGAAGAGAGCTTCGATACTGGCGGCGCTGGCCTCGCGGAGCGGAGCGGGTCCCAGAGAGCGGACCTGCACATCGCCGGTGGCAAGCGCGCGCACCAGCTGCTGAGCGTCACCCAGGAAGAAGTCCATATCCGAGGACTTGATCTCAAGCCTGCCGGCCTGCGTCAGGTGAGCATTGCCGCGGGCCTCGATTCGCTCTATTTTGTTGGTGTCTCCTATGAATCCCACCATTCTGTCCGAGAGCATCTGGTCGGCGCCTTGAGTAACGACAACGCGTCCATTGAAGGTGACGCGGCGATCTTTCTTCTCCAGCAGCGCGGATTGACTCTGTATGTGGGTGGGCTTGCGAGCCACGAGCCTGGTTGATGGCGCCCTCTTACCGGAGGCTCCCTGCGCGACGCCGGCCTTATCGCCAGAATTCTGCCCAGAATCCGGGGATGTTGGGTGTGGCTGTCGAGACGCCCGACGCGCGCGCGCCTCGAGCTTTCGCGCGCGCTTCCGGGCCTTGCGCGCAGACCGTTCTTCGGAAGTCTGGCCCGTCTCGGCGCCCGCAGGCCTCGCCTCGAGCTTACCTGATGACGCGGTGTGAGGCTTGATCGTCAAGTCCACATCTTTCAGCATGTGCACGCGTTCTTCCGTCGCTTCGATCAGAGCTCCGGTGGTGCGTCCCGAAAGATCGCCGCGTTCGAATGTCACGAGCTTTTCGGTGTCGACAATTCCTCGGGAGTAGTCATAATGCAGATAGCTTGTCTTTACCGCGAGGCCGTCCGACGTCTCCAGAACAACGTTGTCAATGAACTCTGCGTCGAGCCTGTTGAGGTCTGACGGATCGCTGACTTTGGCGCGGTCGGCGCTCACAATGTCGTGGCGGTCGCCGGTTGCACCGCGTGACTCGAGCCTTACTTGTTCCAACTCGTGGGTGCCATCCTCGTAGGTTTTATCTATTCCCGCGGTTAGAAGGAAGCGCACGCGGCCCTCGACCTCGTGGGCGTAGTGCGTGTTGCTGAATACCGCGACGACTCTGCCTACGAGTTTCTGCGCCGGCCGCTCGGGCTCGCGAGGCTTGTTCCGCAGGACCAGGTACCCGCCAAGCACACCAAAGACGGAGAAGAAGCGCGCGAGCGCGGCGAGCTTGCCTGCTGTTACCAACCTGACTCGTATCATAAGGTCCTCGATCTAAAGGGCGCCGCGCAGTCCGGCTCTCAGATTCTTACATGTCGCCAGACTTAGTGTCGAATTGAAATGTTGAAGTTGTGTCGTTTGTCGTTTCTCGTTTCTCGTTTCTCGTCTCTCGTTTTTTTGGCGCGTTTATCGTTCGATCGAGATCTACCGCTAAGCGGAGCGAAGAACGACAAACCAGGAATGACTAACGATAGTTCTTCGTTTATAGTCTG
>JBGPFL010000333.1:0-6106 GCA_041483295.1 Blastocatellia bacterium
GGAGTCTTCCATGCGATGCCGCGCTCCTGCGGTTCCGCCCGAGTGAGCAGATGTTCGGCACACTGCGCCGCTGCGCCCATAGCGCGGTTCGATCCCGTGCGCTGATAGAGACTGATCAAGCCGCCTATGCAGCCGGCCACACCGCCGACGATGTCGAGCAGATCATCCCGGTCGATCAGACGCGGGAGGTGCTCAACAATGCTCTCTGCATCGGCAAGCAGATCGGAGTCACCCCAGAGCGCGCCCAGGTGGGACAGTGTATAAATCACACCGCCCAGACCCCCGAACCCGCCTAAGGCGATGGGAAACATTGCTCCCGCCTGGTTCCGTGATAATCTGGAGCGCACCTGCTCGCGCACGTTTGTTACAACGCTCCTGGCCAGATCTGTGTAACGTTCTTCTTGTGTCACCACTCCCAGATATCCGAGGAAGAACGCTATGCCGAGCGTCCCACCGTAGAGATCCTCCGCAAGAGGCAGGAGACTCCATGCTCGGTCGTTTACAAGCGTCAGACCTATCCACGAGACCGACCCCTGATCGCGAATGGCCAGGAGATGAAGGCGGTCCCCGACGGCGCGCGCGGCCTCGAGTAAGTGGGGCGGTTCAGCAAGGACCTTCGGATCAACTGGGCGGTAACCCTTCCACGGTTCTCGCCGGCTCTCGGTCGCGAGCGTCGAGATCGAAGCCCTAATGAACCAGGTCTGCCTGAAGAGGTCGGCGTCGCTCAGATCGCGCAGACGACGCTCAACCATTGTGATACTGGCCTCATCGAAGAAGTCAGCGATTCGATCATTCGTGCTGGTCCACAAGTCACGAGAGCTCGGGCGTGCGTTGAAGAGTGGGATGTCCCCTCGCAGCAGGTCAGCCTGTTCGGCCGGGATGATCCTTGAGAGGGCGGGGCTCTTTTTCACGTCGGCCCACAGCGAATCAAGAAGGCGATCCCGATCGAGGGCGTTGCGCAGCACATCAGGGTGATAACTCTCCATCAGGATCAGCCCGTAGTTCCTCGTCGGGCGAAGCACGACTCGCACTTCGTCGTCGCGGAATTGTGCGATCTGCCCGCCCGCCGCCAGCAACTCTTCGCGATGCTCTTGCAGCAGTCGATAGAGGCAAGTGAAGCCGGCAATGATGGCTTCGATGTAATCCTGCGGATCGACTTCGGAGCCGTTTAGGCTGGGTCGATTCTGACCGCCGGCCAGGGGCACTCGCTTACGCACGATTCGCATTTCATCCGTTCCGTCCGCCTCGAAAGTGGGAACGTGATGAGGCGTGAGCTGACCGGGCGCCCCGCCCAATCCACTCAACTCGATGCCATCTGACTCGGCGCTGAACCAGATCCGTTGTGGCAACAGTCCTACACGCAGGACGGAGTGCGCCATCACGCGGGCAGCAGACATGCCGGGTTGGCCCGAGGCATCCCCGGCACCCACTCGAGGATGAAACAGGGCCTCCAGGTCTACGAGCACTGGATGCTCACCGGCCGCGATCAGGTTTTCGAGATGGAAGTCGGTCGCCTCCAGAACGTAGAGCAACGCCAAATAGCCACCCTGTCGCATATAGAATCGTTCGATCTCGTCAGAGTCGGTGCAGCCCCTCACCGGCACAAACTCGACCCACCCGTGACTCCCGCAATCGAGGACGCTCAGGGATCGAAACAGAGGATGGTCTCCGCGCTCGTTGACCCACTTCAGCAACTCGCCGAAGTGCACATCAACGCTGAGTGAACGCGGCTTGTAGACCAGCTTCGCCCCGCTGCTGAAGCTCGCGATCACGACAGACCGCCCCTCTCGGTGCGTGTCTCCGGCGCCTGGCGAAATTGCCGAGAGCTTTCCCGGATCATCAGGAAAGAACGCTGCGCGGATCGCCTGCCAACCCCCGCACAGGTCGCCGAGAAACTGGAGACTGAAATCCGCCCACTGACTAATCGCAACAACAAGCTGCCGCGCCAGCACCGGATACTCCCGCAAGAGACTGAGCATCACGTCGCGCTGTGCCAATCTTGTTCCGAAGTTCCAGAACCGTTCCTCCGGGGTCTCACCCTCCAACAATCCTTGGAGCCGGGCCACGTTCAATTCGAGCACTAGAGTCCGGTTCGCTATCTTGAAGAGAAGTTGAGGGAGGTAGCCGGCGAACAGTTCCTCGACCGTTTCGGGGTCAAACGGCACGACGCAGTGTTGGCGACGCAAGGCCTTGATGCCTTCGCGGAGCCGCCTCTTGCCCCGCTCAGTCAGACTGCCAATCCCTGTCGGGAGCGCGAGCTGATTCTGTGCGGTTTCGGGTTGATGCTCGCCAGGGTCGCCATCGCGCGCGGCTGGGATCTCGGGCGAGAACGCAAGCTCCAGTTCGTTGACCCAACCGGGCATCCCGCGAGACAGCTGATATAGAGATTCGGAGGGCTCGCCGAGGAGGCGTGTGAACTGTTCTTCGGTCAAGCGATCAACTTCGAGACGCTGGGCGAAGAGCGAGCCGTCTGCAAAGCAAGGCTGCGATCGCCACCGCTCTATCAAACGCCGGGTTGCGTCGCCGTTACTGGACTCACAGGTTGGCTCGGCTGAGCGAAGTAGCTCAGCTCGCTCACGCAACGTCAACGCGTTGAGCCATGCCGGGTCATTGAAATACGACTGTTTGGCAGGCGAGGTCATAACTTCGTTTTGCCTGTAGCCCTTCAACCGCTTCTAGTTTCGTGAGCGTCGCGCGCCCCTGCAGTAGCCGGGCGAAGGCATGTAGCCCAGGGAAAACGGAGCGCGGCCTCTTGTGAACGCCCGGCCCGCAATCCGAAAGGACCGCACGCCGGCCCTCAGTCAGAGGACCACGGTTCCGCTTCGCCCCACCCTGGGCTACAGGCTTTCGCCCGCCTCGGGTTCGTTTGGCGTTTCGCGTCTCTCGTTTCGCGTTACAGGAGTAAATCAGTTCGCAAGAACGCGAAACGTAGAACGCGAAACGCGAAACGCATCGGCCTAATACCAGATGGGACAGATTATTCCGCCCGCCAGGTAAGTTGGGCACATCATCACCGAGCAGGGCATCCAGTCTCTGCTATTGCAGGCAAACCAACTTCCGGGGGGTCCGTCAACGTCGTTCTGTTCCGTAGCCGATATGCCGACGGCGCCAGCAGGATTTGGCGGCGCGCCGGCCCGTTCGGCCGCACTCAAGCTCGATCTGTACTCTTCATCCTTCCACGCCCGAATCACATTTAGGTCTGACATCGATTTCGTTCCTTTCATGTTGAGATCAGGCTTCGCGCCTCACGAGTCGGCCGTGCAAGGGGGCGGCTCTGCTTTCAGAGAGTCAGGCAACCTCTCCGTAGCACATACATAGGGCGAGTGCTGACAGCCACGGACAAAGCGCCCCTCCCGGAAAATCATACAGCCCTCCAATGGTCGGACAGCCGTTTAAGGTGCAGGTTGGTATGCAACCCGTGGGCATGGTCCCATCAGTACCGCCGGCAACGGCACTTAACTCGATCTCCGAGAGGTCAATTGGTCCCGCGGGGTTTGCCGGTAGCGCTCCGAGTTCCGATTCTCTGAGGCTCGACCTGTATTCCACGTCCTTCCAAGCACGAATCACCTCCAGCTTCGACATCGCTGTGTTCTCCCTTCAGTAGTTTTGTTTACTGCCTCGTTCTTGGCAGGGGATCATTGACGGAAGGGGCGTCTGTTCATCGTGCCGACCAAAAGGAATAGGCCTATGGGAAATCAGAGAATCCACGGCGGGCACATGACCAGCGTACACGCAAAGAATTCCATGGTGCTTCCGCACAGCATGTCGTTAGTAAAAGGACAGATGCCAAGGCAAGTGCACATTCCCGGATAGCTAACCGGATTCTCATTTGCGCCGGCAGAGTCGAGATCGTCGGGGGGCAGTTCAACGGCTCCGGCCGGATGTGCGGGCAACACAGCAAGCTGGAAGTCTCTCAAGCTCGCTCGATATTCCTCATCCTTCCACGCACGAATCACATCCAGGTTGGACATTGCGCACTCCTCCCGATAGCACTAGATTTGTTGGTCCCCTGGACCAGTTCAGGCCGATTGAGAGTGGGCGCCTCTGTGCCTTACATGTCTCAAGCACGCGAAAAGCCCAGTGATATTGCCATTGGAGGTCCGGTAGGACACAGAGGGAGGACCGGTCTGCGCCGCGAAAAACCGAAGGCACAAAGACCGCAGCTGCTCGGCGGGCGGGTCGCTTTACACGCTGGTGCCCCTTCGTGTCTTTGTGGGTTAGTGGCGAGCAAGCAGCTCTTCCGCTGCCCGCTCATTGAGTGTGCACGACGAACACCTTGATGCCGAAGAGAACGAGGATCGTTGTGGCGCGTGCATAGTTCTTGACATTCCTGATGGAGAGGAAATACTGTCTGAGTTCTTCGTCGGTTATGAGGTCTTGCGACTTGTTATAGTGTTGGGCGAGGTGGCGCACAACTCGGAAGCCCTCAGTGTCGAGTCGCGGACTTCGTCGAGAAGTTTCGGCATTGTAGACCTCGCTGTGGAAGCCGCATAAGCAGGAGAGCGGCTCCTAATAGTCTGTCGGTGGATACGGTTAGGCGGGGCCCACCCGGATTATGCGTCGTAAAAGACACAAAACTCTTACGCGTTTTACGCCGCACTATTCGTTCACTGGCGGATTATACGTCGTAAACGACGCATTATTCTAGAGCGTTTTACGGGGTCGACTTCAAAGTTCGGCCGCTAGCCGGGCGCACAATTTCGGGGGGCGGACCGGAGGAGAATGGCGGCTTCTCGTCCGAACATGAAGGCGGCTGGGAAGCAAGGAGGCCGGCGATGCCTGATGAGAGCGATCGCCTGACGCGCAGCGAGTCGGGCTTGGTGGAGCGGCAGCGAGCGACGCCGCTGAAGCCTGCTGTTTGGATGACAAGTGTTCTGGTGTGGGCGACGGTCGTCGGGTTGATGCTGCGCGTGCCGACCTGGGCGGGTGTCTTCCTCTGCTGCTTGACTGGAGTATCGTTTCTATTCTATCTGGTCTCCTACATCTACCTCATGGTGGCCGATCGCGACACGTTGCGCAGCGAGCGGTACCGCGAGCCACGGGTCGCGCGCAAACGAGGAGTGGAGAGACCACGCATCGGCGCCGTGGAGGAGGGCAGCAGCGGAACGGCAATACTCGAGGCGGACAGGCAATCGAGCGAGAGTACTGAAAAGATCCTTGCGCTGGATGGAGCGGCTGGGCTTTCAGTCGACGGACTTGGAGGCGGCGGGCGCGCGCGGTCGATCCCAAGCGGCGAGGCCGAACCATCGCATCCGCCGGAGCGCGCGACATGAGATCTTTGGTATCCTTCGGGTTGGCTCGCGCGCCCGGTGATGCGTGACGTTCGGCGCTTGCCGATGAGAGGCTTTCTGATCCATTCTTGCACGTGCAAATGGAAACATCGACTCAGCCACCAATGCCAATAATCGTTGGCGCTCCACGGTCGGGGACAACTTTACTCCGGTTCATGCTGGACGCCCACCCGGACCTCGCCATTCCCCCCGAGACCGGGTTCCTCGCGCTTGATCTGTCGTGCATCGGGTGGAGCGGTGATCCGCGGGACGCAGTACTTGACAGCGTCACTCGGTACCCTCCCGAAGCGCCGACGTGGCCTGACTTCGGAATCGATGCCACTGCGTACCGCGACGCCCTTGAGCACATAAAGCCATTCAACGTGGCTGATGGCATTCGTGCTTTCTATCGACTTTATGCAAGTCGTTTCGGCAAGCGCCGATGGGGGGATAAGACTCCTGTCTACGCGTTCCACTTGGAATCGATTGGCGCACTGCTGCCCGAGGCGCACTTCATTCATCTGGTTCGGGACGGCCGTGATGTTGCGGTGTCCTGGCGGAAGATGTGGTTCTCGCCTGGCAGCGACACTGAGACGCTCGCCCGAAGCTGGCGCGACATCGTTATGGCGGCTCGCGAGCAAGGTAAGCGCTGCCGCCATTACCTAGAGGTGTCATATGAGGAGCTTGTGTTGAGGCCGCGAGCTACGATCGAAGGAGTGTGTCGGTATCTGAGGCTTTCCTACGACGATGAAATGGCGCGATATTTCGAACGCGCGCCTGATCGACTACGAGAGCACAGGAGTCGCTTTCGCGTGGATGGAAGCCTCATGGTCTCA
>JBGPFL010000334.1:0-6082 GCA_041483295.1 Blastocatellia bacterium
GGGCTGTTCGCCCGAAGCTCGACGAATGCTGAGGACCTCCCGAATTTCAGCGGCGCAGGGCTATACACCACCGTCCCCAACATTCGGTCTGACGATCAACTGATGGAAGGGATCAAGACCGTATGGGCTTCGGTGTGGAACTACGAGGCGTACGAAGCGCGCGAGAGCTTCGGGATGAACCACTTCGGCGTGTACCCTGCGGTGTTGATTCAGGAAGGCATCAACGCCGACAGCGCCGGGGTTGCGATCACGACCGATCCCTTCGATAGAGCGGATCGGCAGGCGATCTACATCAATGCCAAGCGCGGCCTCGGCATCAAGGTAGTCGAGGGCCGGCGAGTGCCCGAGCAGGTGCTCTACCGGGCGCGGACGAAGGCTATTCGGGTATTGACTCGGTCGGACGAGGACACGATGCTCGGGTTTGATGAGCGAGGCGGCGTCAAAGAAATAGAGATAGAACAACACCGGGCGGTGCTGACGGACGAGATGGTCCGGCGCTTGGCGAGGGCGGCGCTTCGGATAAAGCGGGTGTTCGGCGGCCGCGACCAGGACATAGAGTGGCTTTACCAGGCCGGCAAGCTTTACATCGTGCAGTCCCGGCCATACATCGAAGGCAGTTGAGGGTAGATTACAGTTCCCGGCAATCCGGGCGATGATCTCGCGACAGGCACAGTGAACAACATCTTGAAGCAGGCAGGGCTGAAGTCATGAAGAAGTATCTGATTATCGTTGAAGAAACAGGCACCGGATATTCGGCCTATTCTCCCGATGTGCCGGGCTGTGGCTCAACCGGAAAAACCAAAGAAGAGGTTGAGCAGAATATTCAGAAGGCGCTTGAATTTCACCTGGAAGGGCTGCGGGAGGAAGGCCGCGAAATTCCAGAGCCTAGCAGCTACTCCTCATATGTTGAAGTTGCCGCTTAGATCCCAACCGAACGAGGCAACAAAATGGCTGCTGAGAGTGATGAACAATAACTACAAGTACGAAATAATCATCTATTGGAGCAATGAGGACGGAGCGTTCATCGCCGAAGTACCTGAGTTGCCAGGCTGCGCTGCAGATGGATCGACCCATGCTGAGGCTCTAGCCAATGTGGATATGATAATTCACGAGTGGATTGAAACGGCAAGAGAATTGGGTCGTGCGATACCAGAACCGAAGGGTCGCTTAATGTACGCGTGACCTTCTTCAAGGATTCGCAGTCCGTTAATGAGGCGTAGCGCGAGATCGCTCGCATCGCTCCGCAATACACACAGAAGGTGGATCACTGTCCCGTGCACCGGAGTGCGACATCCCGCCTTCAGCCGAGCCCTCGGTCCTCTCTGGGTCCCCTTAGAAATGGCCCCTTCACTGAAGATGGACAATGACGCCTTCGTTGCCGCGGAGCTTGAGCCAAGTGTATACTCGCTCGTGATACGGTCATCGCTCAACTAAGAAGTGTTTAGACGCATCCGAATTGGTTTCATCCCGCAAAGCGCCTCAAGTAGGCGCGCATCAATCCGACTGTTGAGACTCGCGATCGCACTCATACTCATCGCCGCAGCCGCGCATTGGATGCACATCGCAACTCCCGGCGAGGCAGCCCAGACCGAAGGCGCCGTTGTCGCCGGAGTAGTCTCGGATGACAAAGGCGCGCCGGTGGTCGATGCAAAAGTGACGATCGCATTCGCCGATTTTTTTGCGTCGGTGCGCACGCAGGCAGATGGCAAGTACGAGTTCCGCAACCTCAAACCCGGCCAGTACAAAATCACTGCCGATGCGACGAGTTTTCGCAAGCAGAGTGTTACCGTAACCGTGACCCGCCCCGATGAGTCGATCATGGCGCCTCTCCTCAAACTCGGCGCTTCATCCCTTCATGTGGCGGTCCTGGATGCCAACAGCCAGGCCCTCCGGGGCGTTTCCGTAAGTCTCTCGTCTCAAGAGCGCGGGGTTGCCTCCAGCCTCGTCGCGCGGGCCACAACTGACGATGGAGGCGATGCATATTTTGGCAAGCTCGCCCCCGGTTCCTATCAACTGAACGCCGTGCAGCGAGGTTTCGACGAGTATCGCTACGAGGTTTTCATTTCGTCCGGAATCACGACCGAGCTCGCAGTGCGGTTGTCGGTTGCGCCGGTGATTCCGATCAATGAAAAGGCGGTCCTGCGCCGCAGCGTTCCCAATCTTCCGTCGAAGAACGTCCAGGCCATCTTTCAAGACAGTGAAGGCTGGATGTGGTTCGGAACCGATAAGGGGGTCGCTCGCTTCAATGGAGCGGACTTCGAGTCGTCGGCGGTGAGCGGTTCGGCTTATGAGGAACTGGCCGGGGAAGATATCAGGTCGATTGCTGAGGACTCCAGCGGCGCAATATGGCTTGCGACCCCTCGAGGCGCCAGGCGGATCAGCAAGTCCGGGGTTGGGGTGTCTGGGGGTCTCGAAGGGCGCGACGCGCGGCACGTCTATGCAAGCTCGGCCGGCAAGGTATGGGTCTCGACTGCCGATGGGCTGATCCGGTTCAACGGAAGAACATCGGTTCAGATAGACCAGTCGAACGGCTTGCCTTCGAGCGATGTGAGGGCCGTCGCAGAAGACAAGAGCGGCAAGTTGTGGGTCGCCACCGCGCGCGGGCTGGCTACAATCGAAGACGAAAAAGTTACGCTCTTCAATCAGCCGGTAATAGCATCGAACCCCGTAGAGGCCCGGCCGGCCACGCGGGACTCTCGTCCTCGCGCCGCTTCCGGATCGCAGGCAACTGCGCCTGCTTCGCCTGCGCGCTCGCTGGACGGATCCGATGTCCGCTTCATCTTTGTGGACAACAGAGGCGCCCTTTGGATTGCGACGAGCTCAGGTGTGTATGTCTTCGACGGCAAGACTCTGAGTGGGGTGAGATCAGCTGCGTTGGATGCCGGGGGCGACTCTTCGGTGCGAGCAATCGGGCAGGACCGCAAAGGCCGGATCTGGTTTGCCCTCGGCGCAGGCGGCGCGCTTCTCTACGATCCCGTGCGTCACGAGTGGCAGCGTGTCGGATCGCTCGACCGCAACCGCGTTGCCGCGGTGTTCACCGGGAGCGAGGGCATAACCTGGTTTGGAACGGATAACGGAGCCGTGCGAGCCGATCTCTACAGCTTCGTCAGTTTCAATGCGAGTCGTGGATTGGCAGACAACGATGTTCGGGCCGTCGTCGAGATCCCGGCTAGCGGCAGGGACCGGGGGAAGCTGTGGTTTGTGACCGGCTCGGGCATCTCGCAGATGGAGGACGAGCGGTTTGTGCCGGCCGACCGCTTTCGCGCAAACACCAGCGTTCGCGCAATCGCATTTGACGATGAGGGTTCGTACTGGCTTGCCACTGAGCAAGGAGCGCTCAGGCTGAGCGGCCAAACGATAACTCAGTTCAGCGAAGGCAATGGATTGGAAGCAAACAACGTTCACTTCGTTGCTGTTCTCGCTGATGGGTTGTCCGTCGCTTTTGCGACCTCGAAGGGTGCGAACATATATAAGCGAGGCGAGATCAAGAGGCTTGAGGCGTTGTCCGGATACGATGTGCGTCACGTGTTCGAAGACGTGGACGGAAAGATGTGGTTCGCAACCGCTCGAGGCGTGGTCAGAATCGATCCGGGGACCAACGCGAGTGAAGTTATCGATTCGGGGCGAGGGCTGGCGGACAACGATACACGATGCATCACGCGCTTCAACGACCAACTGCTGATCGCCACGCGCGCGGGCGTCCAAGTCTATCGCGAAGATAGGCGCGGCGGATTGGTCTTGACAACGTTCGACGGAGAGCCGGCAAGCACATTGTTCGTGGATCGCGACGGCTTTCTCTGGGTCGGCACTGACGACGGACAGGTAAAGAAGTTCGCCACCATCGGCGGACATACACTTTCAGCGATCTATTCCGGCGAGACCTATGCTCTGACCGGGAATCGCGTGAACTCGATCACGGAAGACAGTGCGGGCCAAATCTGGATCTCGACTGACAAGGGCGCCGTCAGACACTTGCCGATGAGGCAGGCTCCTCCAACTCAGATCTCGCTCAGAACAGACGGGCAGACGGAGAGAGCTTCTGGTTCGGGACCTCACGCTCTGCCGTATGGCGGCCAACGACTGACGTTCTACTTCACGGCCGCGAGTATGACCGGGCAGGTGCGGTACCTGTATCGGATCAATCCTGCAAACGCCAACGAGCCATGGGAGCTTCTTCCTGTGCAGCCGGGGGCCACGCGCGAGGTAACGCTGTTCGGGATAGGCGCCGGCGAACACGCCTTCGAGGTCATTGCGCTCAACCGGGATCTATACGGCGCAGGTTCTGAGATCGGCGGCGCGGCTCTGACTCCGGCTGCCGTGCTGGTGCTGCGTGTGGACCCGCCGTTCTGGACCAGCTGGTGGTTCTATATGACAGGGCTGGCTCTGGTCTGTCTCACGCTTGCGGGTGTCCTCGCTGTGCGTAAGCTTCGCGACCGCGAATATGAATTGCCGAAAGAACTCCGCAACTACGTGCCCATAGAGCCGAACCCTTACATCGTCGGCAACCCGATTCGCACTGAAAGCATGTTCTTCGGGCGTGAGGACGATTTCCGGTACGTGCGTACAAAGCTCGAGGGCGTGAGCCAGGGAGTGGTGATTGTCTTTTGCGGTGAGCGGCGGGTGGGAAAGAGCTCGATTCTCTATCAAGTGCTGAACGGGCGGCTGGGCGATCGTTTTGTGCCTGTCTTCGTCGATATGCAGGAGATGGTCATATCGTCCGACTCGGAATTCTTCGCCCGAATTTCCCGCCTGATCGCCGAGGCGGTGTCAGCAGCGCTCACCCGAAGGCCCGCGGCATTGCCGAGCGCAGCAGAAGCTAGTGCTGAGAGCGCCAATACTGCGATGGCTGGAGGCAGCCGAGCGGTGCCTCCCCGGACCGGACCAGCAGTCAGCGTTCCACAGTTTGACGGCCGGAATCCTTATCCGATCTTTCTCGACTTTCTAGATGAAGTGCTTGCCGCGCTGGATAAGCGGACGCTGCTTATTCTTATCGATGAGTATGAACTCATGGAGGCGAAGGTCGATGAGGGCAAGCTCTCGCCGGATCTGTTCACGTTTCTGGCCGGGTTGATGGACAACAAGGAGCGGTTGGCCCTGATCTTCACCGGATCGCGCCGCCTCGAGGAGCGCGACAAGAAGTACTGGCGCGAATTACTCAGGCGATCGCTTTTTCGCAAAGTCGGATTCCTATCCGAGAAAGACGCGGCGCGCTTGATCAACGAGCCGGTCGCCGGGAAAGTCGTCTACGGTCGCGGCGTGGCCGATGTAATCTATCGCCTAACCGCAGGTCAGCCTTTCTACGCGCAGGTCACATGTCAGAACGTCGTCGACTACATGAACCAACACAGGCAGAACTGGATAACGCTCGCGGATCTTCAACATGTGATCGCCGACATTGTGGACAACCCGCTGCCGCAGATGATCTATGCCTGGGACGGTCTGTCGGATGACGAGAAGCTGGTGCTGTCGCTCATGGGTGAGCAGTTGTCCGACGGCCATTTATTCGCGACTGCCCACGAGCTGCGGACCTCCGTAAGAGCAAACGACTATCCCGTGAACCTGTCCGAGAACACGATTCGACTTACGTTGGAAGAGATGTTCCGAAGGGAACTGATCGAGAAAGATGCCACGGACGGATTCAGATTCAAGATCGATTTGCTGAGGCTCTGGATTCGGAGGTCGCATTCGATCTGGCAGGTGGTCAAAGAAGTGAGGACCCTCTAAGATGAGATAAGATGGACTCGCGGGAGGCGAGCAAAGACCAGATGCCGGGCAATCCCTACCTTAATCGCGTCGCGATCAAAGACCCCGCGCAGTTCTTCGGCCGCGCGAGAGAACTCTCCAAGATATTCTCGCGTATTGGGGCTTCGCGTCCGCAGTCCATCTCAGTCGTAGGCGATCGCCGCATAGGTAAATCATCGCTGCTCCATTTCATCAACCATCCACAGATCCGCGCGCGATACCTCGACCGCACCGACTCATTTGCTTTTGCCTTCATAGACCTTCAACAGAAGCGGCGTCTCACCCTGACCGAGTTTTTCAGGGAGTTGTTCACCCTGGTGGCTCGGGAAGTGAATGATGA
>JBGPFL010000335.1:0-6072 GCA_041483295.1 Blastocatellia bacterium
AAGACGACCATGGCGGCGGCCGCTGCGCTTGCCCTCGCAAAGAGCGACAGCACCGGCCGGGTAATCGTATTCTCAACAGATCCGGCCCATTCGCTTTCAGACAGTTTCGGTGAGAAGATCGGCGAACGGAAAACAGGCCTGGGCGGACAGCAGAACCTGGACGGTATGGAGATCAATCCAGCCGCGCGATTCGAAGAGTTCAAGACCGGCTATCGCGCCTGGACTGATGATCTCTTCGACTCGCTCACCGCAGGCTCGCGTTGGGAGATTCAGTTCGATCGCGAAGCAATGCGTGAACTAGTAGCACTTGCGCCGCCCGGCATCGACGAGATTGCGGCGCTCAGCGCGATCAGCGATCTTCTAAGGGAAGGCGTTTACAAGTCGATCGTGCTGGATACCGCTCCCACGGGACATCTGGTGCGCCTTCTGGAATTGCCTGACCTCGCTCTGGCCTGGGTGCACACTTTCATGAAGCTATTGCTAAAGTACAAAGACCTGATGAGAGCGGGAAGCGTCGCTGAAGAGCTGCTGGCAATGGCGAAGAATATCAAGCCTGTAGCTGCCTTGCTCTCCGACGCGACTGATTGCGAATTCATCGGGGTGGCGATCGCGGAGCGGATGAGCCTGGAGGAGACCATCAAGCTAACGAAGACACTGGGTCGCCTGAAGGTCCCCATGCGCCGACTGTTGATCAATAATGTTATCCCGGCTGAAGCGGCCGGGGCGTGCGTCTTTTGCGCAGCGCGCCGGGACGCGCAACTGAAAGTCATCGAGGCCTTCCGGCGAAGCCTCAAGGATATGGCCCTGTTTGTAGCTCCGCAGCAACCTCATGAACTGCGTGGACGCAAGCGTCTGAGCGAGCACTTCGCGAGTTGCTATCGACTGGACAGGCGAGCCGCGGGGGGTGTCGCCACGGTCGGCATTGAGAAGCAGTGAGGTGACTGCGGAATCCGCGGTATGAGTACGCGTCAGATCAAACGGCGAAAGAGCGAATCAGCAGGCGTAGAGGTTGCACACTCGTTCTATGTGTATTGCATAGGTGAAGGCGACGTTCTCGCGCCCCTTTTCGAATCCGGACTGCCTGAAGCGATCGAGTCGGAAGCGACGCTGGAGTTGGAAGTGAACGACCCTCTTGCAGCAATCGTGAGCGCGGTACCGAGAGCCTGCTACACCGAGGATAAGCTGCAGGAGCGGCTTGGCGACCCGGCGTGGATGGCGTTGAGGGCCATGCGGCACGAGAAGGTTGTAGAACACTTCGCGGCGCGAGCGACTCTGGTACCCCTGCGATTCGGATCTATCTATCTTGAACGACAACGCATCACCAATATGCTGGCTGAAAAGCGAGCGCAGCTAATCGCCCTCCTCGACCGTGTGCGCGGGCGAGAGGAATGGGGCGTCAACATCCTTCGGGACAGACTCAGGTTGATGGAGGCTGTCGAGTCTGTCAGCCCCCGCCTGCGTGAAGTGGCCGCGCGCGCCGCCGCCGCATCGCCCGGCGAAGCTTACCTGCTGCGAAAGAAGATCGATGCCCTGCGCGCTGATGAAGCGGGGGCCGAGGTAAAGCGGGTAATCGCGCTCATCGAAAGCGAACTCAAGAGCGCCAGCGACGGCGCGTTGCGCTTGCGCGTCTTGAAGGAAGAGACCGCGGGACAAGGCGATGTCGTCGCCAAGCTTGCGTTTCTCGTCCCGCGCGCGCGGTTCGCCGGGTTTCGCGCCATAGCTGAGCGGCTGGCCGAAGAGCACGGGCAGAGGGGCTTTCAACTCGAATTCACCGGCCCGTGGCCGGCGTATAATTTCACGTTCGGGGAACTATGACATCAGAAGAGTTGGAGATTCTGGGTGAAAGCGAGCTGTCCCTTCTGGAGACGCTCGATCACGTGCTCAATCTCGGACTCGTTGTCGCCGGCGAGATCACCATCTCAGTGGCGAATATTGAGCTGATCTTCGTCGGCTTGAATCTGCTTGTGGGTTCGACAGAGACGGTGTACAAGATCCTTGGCAAGCGCCTGGACAACCTTGATCAGTCAGAGCGATCTACAGACATCTCGAGCGACTGACGAGCCATTTTTTATGAACCTATACGCTTATTGTCTATGTCAGGAGATGGACTGGAGCACGCTCGAGACAGTCACCGGCGTGGCGGGGGCAAGACCATTCGTGATGCCGTACGACGGAATCGTAGCTGTCGTGAGCAAGGTAGATGGCAGTCCGATCGCCGTGACCCGTGAAAACGTGCTGTCTCACGAAAGGGTGATCTCTCATGTCTTTGCGCAAACGACACCGTTGCCGTTCCGTTTCGGCGCGCTATTGAGACCGGCTGAGATTGACCTTTATGTCGCATCGAATAGGCAAGCGCTGCTTGCTATGCTTGCACGCGTGCGCGGGGCGGTCGAGATGAGCGTCAAGATTATCCATGAAGCGGGATCAGGCGGCGATGCCGCGCACGGGCGCGGAGAACCGGCCCAGGCTGGAGAAGGGATTGGACGGGGAGCGATGTTCCTGGCGGTGAAGCAACGCGAATTGGCGGAAGGCAAGATGATCGAGGGGCGCGCCCGGGAAATCGCGAATTGGCTTGCTGAACACTTGGTGGGCGTGGTAAACGACTCTTTTGTTCGCGTGAGGCCGACTGCGGGGCTGGCTGTTAAGGTGGCCCACCTGGTAGAACGCAGAGGTCTGGATGAGTATCGAGAACAACTGAAACGCGCGCGCGAGGAACGCCCGGAACTTCTTTTCTTGACTAGTGGCCCCTGGCCGCCGTACAGTTTCTGCGACCTCACCACCTGATCGCTTGATCAACGACCGAAGCTTCATCTCCACGAGATGGGTGAGGCGGTTCTGACTGTTAATATGGAACACTCTCGAGGATCTCAATTGCCGGTTGAGGCGGAGATCGAAACTGCACATTCGAAAGAGTTTTTGGAAGAGCTCCGCCACGTCACTGAAGTATTGCCTGAACGTATCAACATCGATGCGGAGTCTGTGGAGCAAGGATTGGCGAAACTCGTCTTGACTGTAATCGAATTCATCCGCCGCCTGCTGGAGAAGCAGGCGATCAGTCGAGTTGAAAGCGGCAATCTAACACCGGAACAGGTAGAAGCTCTGGGACTGGCCTTGATGAAACTGGAGGCCAAACTGCAGGAATTGAAGACGCAGTTTGGGCTAGCTGAAGAAGATCTGAATCTTAATCTCGGGCCCCTCGGCCGCCTTATCTGAGAAAGGAACTGCCAGGTACGCTATGTCAAGCGAGCGGTCTAATTTGATCAATGCGCGTCCGCCGGGACTGGTCGATGTACTTGACCGTATCCTCGATAAGGGTCTGGTCATCGCAGGCGACATAAAGGTGTCGTTGGCGAATGTAGAGTTACTGACGTTGCAGATCCGTCTGCTCGTCTGCTCTATCGACAAGGCCGAGCAGATAGGGCTGAACTGGTGGCGCTACGATAGCAACCTGACGTTGCGGGCGGAGCGAGTCGAAGCGGAAAACAAAGAATTGCGTCAGCGCCTTGAAGAGGTCGAGGCTGCTGTTAAAAGGCTGGGCGGGCCTTCTGAAGCGGCCCGCCCGAAAGCGTCCGCGTCGCGTCGCTCCAAAGAGACCGGGGCGGCTGGGAAGGGGCGTGCGCGTTCCAAGTCTTGAGTGTGGCCTCGAACCGCGGGCCCCTTTGCGGGCTGCCGCGGATACACCACGCACTCAGGGCTGTAGCTTGTCGTAGCTGATCGTTTATTTTTCCGAGGAGAGGAACCAACCATGGCTGTAGAAAGAGCTCCTGGCGGAACCAGTTTAATAGATGTGCTCGACCGCATCCTGGATAAGGGCATCGTTATAGATGCGTGGGTCCGTATCTCGCTCGTTGGCATTGACCTTATCACAATTGAAGCGCGCGTCGTCGTTGCTTCGATCGACACTTATTTGAAGTATGCCGAGGCTATCGGTTTGACTCCTGCGGTGTCTCGTCCGGCGCTTGGTCCGGGCGTTGTCGAACCGCTTCCGTAAGGTTCACCGGGTCGCCGCACGCCTATCGAAAAGGAAGAGCGAAGGTCGGGAGGCGCGGCCACGAGTGCGGAATTTGAGTCAGCCGTGCTGCGGCCAGAGGTACTGGCTACACAGAAGCGACATGGAAGACCATGTGGCACAAGCAGACCAGGCTGAGAGCGCAGTGCCCCGGGGCGCAGCGGTCGAGCTGAGCATCCGTCATCACGAAATGATGTTCCGCATGACGAACCAAATGCTGGCGACTGATAGTCTGGATGAACGAACATCGCTTGCGCTCGATACTGTGACGGCCGGCCTCGGATATCAAAAGGCTGCAATTGCGCTAATAGACGAGGGCAGTCCGACTCTGCGCGTACGAATGGCAGTGGGCTTTCCAGACAACGGCGCTCTCGAGCGGCTGAAGATGCCGCTCGAACTTGCGTCGCCGGCCGTTTCAGTAGTTTTCGATGGCCGGCCTGGATGGATCACGCGCGACTCCGATGAGAGCTCTCCATTTGTGGGGCAACTTACGAACGGAGACGATGTGCTGGTATTGCCTCTCTTCGGTTGGGCCGCGCCGGAGAAGCCAGAATCGGCGTTCGCGCGCAAACAGCTCGGCGACAGTAAGTATTGGGAGCCCGAGTCGATGTGTCTGGGCGCCCTTTATGTCGGCGCGGACCGGGCAGCGACGGACCGGACGGCGATAAATCTGCTTCAGTGCTTTGCCGATCGGATAGGAATAATTGCAGCTTTCGCGATCAAGAACGAGCGATTGAGCGCTAGCGTCACGAAGCTGGAGCGGGAGCGGCGGTGGGTCGAATCGGTTATGAAATCGGTCGCCGACCCCATAGTACTCACGAACCTGGACAATGAGATTCTACTTCAGAATAAGCGCGCCGAGGAACTCTTCAGCGGGTCGGAGGATGCCAGCGAAGGCAAGCGCCGGGCGCTCAAGATGAACGATCTTCTTTTCTCAGCCTATCTCTCGAGCGCCGCCGTCGGTTCCACGGAAGCGCTTGGCAGGGACTTGACTCTTGTCGATCCGATCGAAGGTTCGGACATACACTTTGAGGTGATCTCCACGTCCGCTCTCAACGAGCATGGCCGGCACATCGGTATGGTTTCGGTCTTTCGCGATGTGACCGACCTCATAAAGGCCAACGAAGAACTGGCGCGCAACTATGAAAAGGTCACTCAGGCTGAGGCGGACGCGCGCCGCGAGCGAGATCACTTGAACCGCATAGTCGAAAACGTCGGCCATCCTGTCGTGGTCACTGAAGCGAGTGGGAACTTCATCCTATTCAATCGACGTGCTGGTCTGCTCTTTCACCACGAACAGGCGGCGGCAGATGGTGCGGAGGCGCTCCTGCGCCCGGAAGATTCGTCCGAGGCGCGCGCCGTGGCGGCCGTACGAACCAATTCGGTCAAGCTTACCTCATTCATTTCCGGTCTCGCCTCGGAGACTCATACCGGGCGCCAGGCAGAAATAGAACTGAACGATCCCAAGACCGGCGAGTCGTTGCCCATGGAGATAACGTCGGTTGAAGTGCTGGACGCAAAAGGACAGGTTACGGCCGTTGTTTCCGTATTGCACGACTTGTCCCAACTTCGAGAGCTGGAGCGGCGACGCGTCGAGCAGAAACTCTTCGAGTCTGAAAAGCTGGCAGCGGTCGGCACGCTTGCGGCGTCGATCGCTCACGAAGTTAACAATCCGCTGGAAGCCATCAAGAACTCGCTTCATCTTCTGAGGTCCGGCGATGATGCCTCGTCGGAGCGCTTTCTGAGCATTGCGATCAAAGAGACCGAGCGCGTCTCGAAGATCATTCACCGGATGCTCGGTTTTGCGCGCCGTTCGGGCGGCGTCGAGTGGACAAATGTGAATCAGCTGATCGAGGAGACCGTGTCTCTCGTCGAACGGAAGTTGAAGCATGCCGGCATCAGGGTGCTGCAGAGGCTTGATGCCGACCTGCCGACGATTCATGGCTATCCGGATCAGTTGCGCCAGGTTTTTCTGAACCTCATTTTGAACGCGCAGCAATCCATTGAAGGCAGCGGCGGCATCGAAATCAGGACCTCGAGTTGTGAAACTTCAACCGAGCCAT
>JBGPFL010000336.1:0-6062 GCA_041483295.1 Blastocatellia bacterium
CCCGCACGACCAGCGAGTTGCACCTCTGCCCCTCGTGCGCGGATCCGATTCAGCCTGGATGGGCTTTCTGCAAAGGATGCGGCGCGAAAATCGGCACACCCGTTCGGGAACAGACCGGCGCCATCGCGTGCGCGAACTGCGGATCTCATATCGAACCGGATGCCTCAGCGTGTGTGCGCTGTGGTTATGTGATAGAGCGCACGTCTCCCCAACCCGCGGCGAACCGACCTCCCGGAAAGACCGGCTCTGATACCGCAGTCATCGCCCATTGCGGTGCGTGCGGAGATCTGTTGGAGCCCAACACAATGTACTGTAAGGGATGCGGCGCGCCCACCTACGGCTCTTCCAGTGCATTTGGGCCATCCTCTCTGCTCTGTAAAGTGTGCAATAGCCGGAGCCCGCTCGGTTCAGTGGCGTGCAGGGTCTGCGGCACTATGTTCGAAGGAGCGTCGGCGCCTGCGGGCGAGGATGGTCAAGCTACTTTGCGGCCGCCTCATGAGTCTCATACCTTGCCGGATCTCGCTGACCACCTTCCCATCTCGGAAGACTTGCGGGAGTCGCCGCCTTCCGTTGATCTGTTCAGCGCGCATACATTAGTGTTCGGCGATACTGATCCACAAGACTCGATTGATTCTACTGTGCAGCAGACAGTCGGAGCGGGCGTGGAAACAGAGCCAGCGGCACCACGCGGCGACAAGCCCAACACAGGAATAGAAACGACTCTGCTGTCTGGTTCCAAGGCTGAACACCAGAGCCCAACCGCTTTCATTGATAAACCAAGGACTACCGCGCCGGTCGAGGACGCTACGCCTGACGAAACCGAAGAGGCTCGCAGTACCGAAATGACGTTCACCTTTGGATCACTGCTGGAGGCGTCCAATGTCCCGGGCCTGGAATCCCCGGCGAAGGCGTCGGAGGCCGAGACAGCAGTCATAGGTATAGGTGCAGATCTGGCGGAGGGTGGGACCGCAATCATAGGTTCGGAATCGTCGGAGGCTGGAACTGGGGTGATAGGTTCCCAACGAGGGGAGGCTGGAACCGCAGTCATAGGCTCGGAATCAGCGGCTGGCGGGACCGGGGTCATTGGTTCGGAATCAGCGGCTGGCGGGACCGCAGTCATTGGGTCCGAATCGGGGGACGCTGGAACCGCAGTCATAGGTTCGGAATCATCTGCTGGCGGGACCGCTGTCATCGGTTCGGAGTCAGCAGATGGTGGGACAGGGGTCACTGGTTCGAAATCGGCGGAGGCCAAGACCCTAGTCATTGGTTCGGAATCGGCGACGCCGCCGGCTTCGGTTCCGGGAGATCCGATCCGGCTTGCCCCTCCACCTGATACGCGTGTGCTCGAAGAGCCGGGCTGGCCAGTTGAACGTCCTCTCCCAATTACTGGATCACTGAGCACTACGTACGAGCCGGGAACTTCGGCGGCCGGGAACGAGGTAAGCCCCACGCAAGCGCCTCCAAAGAAGAAGAACAAAGTCGCGCTAATCTCAGTTCTTGTTGTGCTCGTCCTCCTTAGCCTTGCTGGATACTTCACCTGGTGGTTTATGTCCGGGGGCGGGCGCAGGGCCGCTACTCAACGAACCGAAGTTCTTAAGCCTCCACCCCACACCGAGACTATAGAGCCACCCCCGCCTCCTCCTACACCCGTTGTTCCTGAAGGAATGGTCCGGGTGGCGAGCGGATTCTATACGATTGGTAGAACCGAGATCGCAGGCCGAAGCAAAGGCGCCGAGATCGATACGCCGCAACACACAGTCGAGCTGAAGCCGTTCTATATCGATCGCACTGAAGTCACGAATGCCCAATACAAAGTGTTTATCGACCAAGCTGGCCACGCCGCGCCAACCGATTGGGTTGGAGGAAGCTTCGCCAAGGGACGCGAAAACTGGCCGGTCGTCAAGGTGAGCTGGCAGGATGCAGTCGATTATGCCACCTGGGCCGGCAAACGGCTCCCGACCGAGAATGAATGGGAGGCGGCCGCGCGTGGCAGTGACGGACGGATTTATCCGTGGGGAAATGATTGGCTGCCCGGCCGGGCGAACATAGCTGCGAAGGGGATCATAGACGTGGGCAGTCACCCTGAGGGCGCAAGCCCCTCACAGGCGTTGGATATGATCGGCAACGTCTGGGAGTGGACGGCAGACGAATTTGCGCTCTATCCTGGAACCTATGCGAAGGAGCCCAAGCGTGAAGATGGCGTTACTTATCGCGTCATTCGTGGGGGCGCCTATGACGGTAACCGTGAACACGATGCAGCATACCGCGGCTACGTAGATGCAAGCAAAGTGTATGAGAAGACCGGATTTCGTTGCGTGAAGAGCGCGGCGACCACTGTACGGTGATCGGTGTCGGCAGTCACCTTTACTCCATTGCGTGACACTAACAGACCACTGACCAACTTATGCGATTGAGCGAGAAGCTTGGAGCGCTGTGCGCCGCTACTGCCATCGTGCCGTTAATCGTAGCGTCATTTCTCCTTTTCTACTGGGTCTCCTCCTACATCAGCGACAACGCGGACCGGCAGCTTCAACGAGACTCGCGGGCGGCCGCCGGCATTCACAGGAAGAGGCTTGGCGAAATGCTCTCCGCGGCTCAACGCCTGGCCGACGACATCGCCAACCGGGCCCTGGTAAGCAGCGACAAAGCGGACCGGGACAATATCGCCGCATGGGCACGCCTTCAAGATATGCTGCCAGGGGCGCAGAACGAGCACAGCCTCGATTTCGTGATCGTAACCGATCCTCAGGGTCGAGTGATCGCACGTCACAACGACCGCCCCGCTGCGGGTGAAACGCTCCTTGGAGCCGAAGACAAGAATCTGATTGCGGAGAAGGTGATCTCGGACGGAGCGCTGTTGCGAAACTCACCGTCGGCCGCTTCGGCTGTCGAACGTGCCGCACAACTCGACCGGTTAGGACTGAGGAACCTCTCACGCGTCAGCACGACAGACGGGACGGCGGTAGAGGATGCTCTGGTGCTCGAGGCCGCCGCGCCGATCTTTACGGCGAAGAGGTTCATCGGCATCGTGCTCATAGGCCAGGTGCTCAACAACTACTACCGTCCCCGCCCGGGGTCGAGCGTGCTACAGATGCCGCTGGTGGCCGAAGTTCAACAGACACTCTACGCGACCGGAGGTAGGGATGCGGGTGCGCTGATCGCGCTGGGAGACACGGTCATAGCATCGAGCGTACCCGCAACGGGATCGGCCGGCGAGCCGCCCCTCAAGGGAGTAACGTGTCGGCCGGAGAAGGCTGAAGAAGCGCTCTCAAACGGTGACCGGAGCTACGCGGTTTCCTGGCAGGCGATTAAGTCGATCCAGGGAGAGCAGGTGGGCGCCCTGGGCGTGGCAGTGTCAAACGAAGAGCTGCGAGGGCCAATCTCGACGCTGCGAACTATGCTTTTTGCTATTACCGCCATCGCGTGCGTGTTGACGGGCGCGGGAGGATTCATCTACGGCCGCGCGCTCGGAGCGAGGCTCAGCGTTCTGAGCGAGGCTGCAAGCCGGATGAGTCTCGGCGAACTCAGCACGCCGGTAAAGGACCCGGGCCAGGAACAGAAGTCGCTGGCATTCATCAGCCGGGACGAGATCAGTAATCTCGCGGACCAACTCGATCAGGCCCGTGAGAGCTTTCGCCTGGCTATCGACCGATTGCGAAAGAAGAGAGATGATGCGTGACGAGTGATGCGTGATCCGTGATCACGCATCACGCATCACGGATCACGCATAACTACGGATTTACTTGTAACCCGCTTGCTGATCGCTTCATAATGTCGCGGCATCTCTCGGGGAGACGAGGCACTCCCTCCCTTGAATACTGGTTCCCATTCAAGTCGCGGCCCGATCGCGCGACTCACATTCGAATAACGGAGGTTTCTTTATGAAAGCTAGAGTGGCGACCCTGGCAGTAGTTTTTGCCATCGTATGTCTGTGCACATTTTCGGCGCTTGCCAATCTCCCTCAGACTGCTGCCCCGGCCAAGACTGAGCAGACGATGGCCCCGGCCAAGAAGATGGGTGGCCGAAAACCCAGGGCTGGAAAAAAAGCGAGCCCCAAAACAATGGCCGGCGTTCCGTCGGGTGTTCAAGCATGTCTCGACCACTTAAGCCAAATGGCAGCAACCGAGCCAATGACTCCATACGAGGGACACCCGGCCGAGATCATCAACAACGGGCTGCTCTGGAATGACGCAAAATCCAAGTGCTCCATCGGCACCGACTCCCAACTCAGGCTTAAGGTGGTAAACCTGTCTACAGCCTGGCGTCAAAAGAACGCCGAGAAGGTTAAGTCACTGCTCGAGGAGATCAAGAGCGCCGCCCCAAAATCGTGATATCAGGAAAGGAATTTCGAATTGCGGCGAATTTCGAAATCCGCATTTCGCATTTCGCATTTCCTTCCTTCTCCCCGCTTGCGCGGCGAGGCAGCCTTCCATTACGCTAGGTCTGAATGTTTGCCTCTTTCACATCGGCTAAGCGCCGGCTGCTCACCGTCTTGCTGGGCCTCTTGCCCCTTCTGTTCGTTGGCGGTTGCGGTCTGATGTCTCCAGACGTGCCCATCGACGTGGCCATAGTTAACTCGCCAAAATTGAAGATTCGTTCGTCGACCGCGATGGTAGCGCTCGACCTTGCAGAAGTTAAGCGAGGTGACAGACTCGACGTACTTGAGCAGGCCCAGGTTAAGACTCCGACCAGGATCGATGAGTGGTACAAAGTCAGGACCAAAGACAAGAACGAAGTAATCGGCTGGGTTAAGGCGCGCGAGTTAATTACCAAAGCCGTGGTTGACAAGGTCGAAGACCTCTATGAGAAGTCCAAGGAGGTACCTTCGCAAGCGCAGGGACGCCTGAAGGTCCAGGCGAGATTGCGTATTGAACCAGGCGGTGACGTTGCCACTTTGCTGAGCAAGAACACCGCAGTCGACATAGTTGGAAAAGCGCGAACGACATTTAAACCGGAGAAGCAGCAGAGCGCCGAGGACTCGGACGAAACCACGGAAGAGCCTGAGGCCCGCACCGTGCTTTGGTATCAGGTCCGATTGCCTGACTCTGAAGTGCTTAGAGCGGGCTGGATAGGCGCCCAGCAGATTCAGCTCGACGTCCCCGACGAGATATTGCACCTGGAAGGCGAGGGTCGCAGGTTTACGGGCTGGGTCGTGTTCGATCAGACGAAATCCAAGAAGGGTGAACTCAAGAATAATTACATCGGCTTAATGAAGAGCCTGGAGACTGAGGGTCCCATCGACTTCACTCGAGTGTGGCTGCTGATATATTCGCCAAATGAAGGGCGCTACACCGGCCCGTTCATCGAGAGCGGATTGCGAGGAGTTCTGCCGGTGACTCCGGGCATCACGTCCGGCCCCAGAGGCTTCACGATTCACGAGCTGGATGCAGAGGGCAAGTCGGTGCCAATCGAGTACGCAGCCGTGCGCACTGACGCGTCTCATCTCACGGTAAAACGCCTCTCGCCCAGGATAGAAGTGAAGAAAGTGCCGAAGAAGAAAAAGGGACATTCAGGCAGGATCTAGGATCTAGGATGCGGCGACTCCGCTCCAGAATAGCCGCCACGCCTGTGTCTCTGAAGAAAGAGGCGGGCGGACTTTTCCTCTAGCAGGTTGCGGAAAAACTGCGGTCTTGCCACAAAGACACAAAGACACGAAGGGGCACGAAGGGTGTAAATCGATGTGACCATTGAGCTGATGCGGCTTTGTGTCTTCGTGTCTTAGTGGCATATTCGGGTTTTTCCGCAACCTTCTAGACGGCCAATCCGATCATGCGGCTAAGGGCTCCTTCTACAGCAGTGCCCATCAGCTCAACCATCGGCTGAGTATTCCCACTCCTCGACTCTTCAATCGCCTTCTCATAGGCGCCGGCGAGATCGGGCACGATGATCACCGGCGGCAGTCCGCTGCGGAGAGTGAAGAGACTTGCAGCGAGTATCGCGATTCTCTTGTTAGCTTCTGCAAAGGGCTGAATCTCAATCAGCCGCAGGTGGACTATGGAAGCCTGCTCGATGGGGTTTAGTTCGGCGAACGACTCCGCGCTGAACCAGCGACACGCGCTTTC
>JBGPFL010000337.1:0-6048 GCA_041483295.1 Blastocatellia bacterium
AGGCTCCCCGAAGTCGAATGCTATGCCGGCCAACTCTCTCAGGTATGGATGAACCTGATGGTCAACGCCGCTCAAGCGATGAACAGCAAGGGCGACCTCTGGATCGGCGCCCGCGTCGAAGGGGACAGGCTGGTGGTCAGCTTCCGCGACAATGGCCCCGGAATGCCGGACGACGTAGTGAGCAAGATATTCGATCCCTTCTTCACGACCAAGAAGGTCGGCGACGGCACGGGACTGGGTCTGTCGATCGTGCACGGGATCATTGAACGCCATGGCGGCGAGATACGAGTCGAAACCCAGATCGGCGCCGGCACCACGTTCGTCGTCGAGCTGCCGTTAACGAAGCCTGCCACGGCGGAGACCATATTAGAGGAAGAGACTGAAGGCGCGTTTGCGTGATTGCGCCTCAGGAGAATGCCCCCCCCCGCGTTGCTTAACACGTATGAAACAGAGATCGAACCTGGCGCCTGATGGGAATAGGCGGAAGGATGAAGGGAAGAATATGAGACGTATGCTCAGCGTCCTAATTGTAAGTTGCGTGATATTCACGATGCTGCCGGCTGTGGGACTCTCTCAGAGCACAGGGGCGTCAATGGCAGGAGCGGTTCGCAACCAGAGCGGCGAAGTTGTCCCGGGGGCGACCGTTACCGCCACCAATGCCGGGACCAACCAGTCTCGCTCGGCCATCACCGACAATGACGGCCAGTACAGGCTGCCTTCTCTTCCTGTTGGCGACTATGATGTCAGCGTGGAGGCTCACACCTACACGAAGGCTCTCCGGAAGCTGACGTTGAGAGTAAACGAAGAAGCGCGGATCGATTTTGAGCTTGTTGTTCCAGGCTCCGCCGAAACGATGACCATCGTTGGATCCAGCGCTCCGATCACGGAAACAAGCAACTCGGTTCTTGGCATCGTCATAGAAAACAGACAGATGAACGACCTTCCATTGAACGGGCGAAACTTCCTTCAACTCGGCACGCTGGTGGCCAATGTGAGCTCGACTGCGGCGCTCAAGGGCGGTGCTGAAGGCGGTCTGCTCCAGGGTCCCTTCGCCGTCTCGGGGCAGCGAGATCGTTCGCTTACCTTCCTTGTGGACGGAGTCGACAACAACAACTCATTGAAAAACAGCCTCTCCGCGCAGGTTTCGATCGACGCGATCCAGGAGTTCAAGCTAATCACGAACCTGGGTTCGGCGGAGTTCGGCCATCACTCCGGCGGAATGCTCAACATCGTGACCAAATCCGGCACCAACGATTTTCACGCAACCGCGTTCGAGTTCTTCCGTAACAAGGCGCTGAACTCGCCCAATCACTTCGAAGCTCTCGCGGGTCAGCCGGCGTCGAAGTTCAACAACAATCAGTTCGGGGGAACGCTCGGCGGTCGACTCGTCAGGGACAGAATGTTCGTTTTGGCGAACTACGAGGGCCAGCGGCTTCGCGTCGGCACGCCTCAGTTCTCGAATGTTCCTACCCTGGCGCAGCGCGCCGGTTTGTTCACAAATCCGCTGACCGGGCAGCCGGTGCAGTTGGCCGTGAACCCGGTCTCGCAGAAGATACTCGACCGATATATTCCTGTGCCCAACACTCAAGGCAAGCAGGGCAACTATCTGGCGACGCCGACGATCAGGAACAGCAGCGACTTTGTGATCGCAAGGGTTGACTATCTCATCTCGGGCGACGATGTCGTGAATGTAAGGTACTTCTTCTCGGGCGTCGACACACTCAACCCGATAAATACAAACGTCTCCGCGGCGTCCCCTCCGGCACCGACTATCGCGGGATTCGGATTGAACGATACGCTGAGGACGCACAACCTGGCGGTGAATTACAACCACAACTTCAGCACCACGGTCATCAATGACTTCAGGTTCGGCTACAACCGCCACAACAACTCCGAGGCCCCGGAGGACACCACGAAACCTTCCGACCTTGGGTTCGTAAACGTCACGAGTCCCACCGGACTGTTTGACATAGGTATTACGGGTATAACCAGGTTCGGAAACCCGACACTCTACCCGCTCGTGTTTTCGATGGGGAACTTCCACCTGGCAGACTCGTTAGGCTTTATTCGAGGAAGACATTCGATTAAGACAGGCGTTGAGGCGCGTATAATCCGCGAGGCGGAGAGTGCCTCTCACGCCAATTCCGGAGTGGTGGTCTTCACCGGCCTGGTCACGCGGATAAGTCCTCTGGCTGATTTTATTGTCGGAGCGTCGGGCGGCGGCGGGCTGACGGCGCGCAGTTTTGGGAGCCCGCTCAGGCAGAAGCACATCGGTCTGTTCGTGCAGGATGACTATCAGGTCAGCAAGCGCCTGGTGCTGAACCTTGGGCTGCGCTACGAGTTGAGCACCGTGCTTAGGAGCCCAACACCCCATTTAAGGAACTACTCTGTCGAGCGAGGGTTCTTCACTCCCGGAGTGGATGGTTCATCGCTGTACCGAGGGGACCACAACAACTTCGCGCCCAGAGTCGGATTTGCCTATTCGTTAACAGAAGACGGACGCACCGTCGTCCGCGGGGGCTACGGAATCTTCTATGACACTATAGGGTTCAGCAACGCGACCGGCATGGACTTGAGCCGGGTAGACGATCCCTATCTTTTGCTCAGTGCTCCTGCTTTTCCCGGCGCCGGGAATCTGGCCTCATTGTTTAATCCCGCAACGCTGGTCAGCACGACTAGCACTCTAACACCAAGGACCCTGGGTGAGGGACTTCGGATACCTTACGCTCAACACTTCAACATCACTTTTCAGCGCGAGCTGACCAAGAGCATCCTGGTATCGGGCGGTTACGTCGGCACCAAGGGAACGAAGCTACTGCGGTCGAGCGACATCAATCAGGCCATCTTTCTGCCTGGTGTGGACGCCCAGGGCAAGCCGCTTTCAACCGCGGCCAATGTCACGGCGAGACGCCCGACGCAACTGTTCCATCTAACCGCAACGCCGGTCGGAAGCATAATTACGGACGAGACGTCAGCGTCGTCTATATACCACTCGCTGCAGGCCACAATTACCAAGCGGGTCGGTCATGGACTGTCGCTGTTGTCATCATACACGTGGTCTAAGGCGATAGATGACGCTAGCGATCCCATCGGATACACGGGAGATACCGGCGGACCACAAAACGCTCACGACAGGAGACAAGAGAGGGGTCTGTCGATCTTCGATATTCGCCACCGCGTCACGCTTGGCTACACCTACGAGTTACCCATTCATGGGAAGAGCCGATGGTTGAACGGCTGGCAGGTCAACGGCATAGCCAGCTTGCAATCCGGCCAGCCCTTCACCGTGCTGCTCGGCTTCGACCCGTCTCTGACTGGGAGTCTGAGCGCGCGGCCTAATTACGTTCCCGGGGCGATCGCCAGTAATGGTGGCCAGCTCTTCATCAATCCAGATCTGCCGCTTGATCCTGTAAGAAAGATCCCGACGGCGCTGATACCGGGTAACGGAGAGTTCGGCACGTTGGGCCGCAACACGTACACCGGCGCTGGATACAGGAATGTTGACATCTCACTGATCAAAGATACACGGCTGCGCGAAGGCCTGCGAATGCAGCTCCGCGGCGAACTGTTTAACGTTCTCAACACCACTAACCTTGCCCTTCCCTCGCGGAGACTGACCGATCCATTCTTCGGCTTGTCAACAAAGACCCAGGACGTAGCCGGCGGGGTTCCGGGTATCGGAGGCGGGGGACCGAGAGTGGCACAGTTGGCTTTGAAGTTCGTTTACTGATCTATGACAGTTGATGGCGCCGGGTTGAAGTTGAGCCTGGTTGAGGCCGGACCTGGCGCCTTGCACTTCCATTGCAGAAGGCGCTACGCAGCGCAGTTAGTCAGGCTGACTTGAAGCCTTTACAAATGGGGAGAATGAAACAAATGAGGAGAATGTCCCAACGTTGCCGCGCCGTAAGCAAGTTTCGCGTAGCGACCTTAGTCTTAGCCTTCTCGCTGGCGACGCCAGGTTCCCCGCTGGCTTCCATTAGGCCGGCGACCGACGACGTTTTGAATCTATGGTCGTCGCCCGTCTTCGGAGGAGGCGACGAGCGCAATATCGAGAGGTACGCTACGGCGCAGATCCAGCCCTCATATCCAACCGCTGCTCAGAAGTATCGGATCGAAGGAACGGTCACTGTCGAGGTCACCGTCAGCAGGGACGGGAAGGTAGTGAAAGCGCAGTTCCTCCGCGGCCACACGATCTTCAGGTCGGTCTCGATCGAGGCCGCCAGACAGTGGCAATTCAACCCAGGGAAGGACTCAAGTCTCGAGGGGACTATTAACTTTACTTTCAGGCTCGATCGCTAATTGAGAGCCTGTCGGATAGTGGCCAGGGAGAAAACTATTGAGTCTCTTGACCACAGCCTGTAGCATGTTGTCTTGCTTGTTAAGCGCAGGTTCAATTCGAAGCCAGGATGGCTTCACCGGACAGGAGAGAGAGATGTCCCGTTCAGGTAAGAGAGGCATTCGCCGCCTGGCCCTCCTATCCGTCATTGTGCTCGCGACCATTGCCCCGGGGACGCATGAGTCAAACGCAGACCCGATTGGGGATGACAACATTGAAAAGTTCGCCGTCAAGCGTGTGCAGCCGCCTTACCCTCCGCTCGCGCAGAAGTACAAGATCGAAGGTCTCGTGGTCGTTCAGGTGACTGTGGAAAGAGACGGAAAGGTCGGTAAGGCAGAGTTCGTCAGCGGCAACAGTCTCTTTCGATCTGTCTCACTCGATGCTGCGAAGAGATGGGAGTTCAAGCGCCCAGAGGGCGACAGTCTCCAGGGAACGATCCATTTCAAATTCAAGCTGGACTCATGAATCCTGCGTTTGCGTGACATAGGCCGAACCCGCACCCGAAGTCCAGGCTCCCTCTCGCGTCTTGCTTGCTCTCTAATCCCACCGCCACGATCCCGCCCAGGACACCTTATCAAGCTATCAATAATCCTTCTCAAGCTGGCTCAGCTTGACAATCGGCGATGCTTTCCAGTATTCGATTAGTTTGGCTCTTGAGCCTCGATCCTCGCTCACGTTCCCGGCGTCCGCTGCTGTCTTGACTTGTGGGCGGACGGTAGACATTGAACACTCGCGTCGATCATCCATAACACGGCAAGGAAGAAGAGGGGGTTACTCGATGGCTACGAAGTATGTTTATCCTTTTGCGAATGGAAAAGCAGACGGGCGCGGCGATATGAAAGACCTGCTTGGCGGGAAGGGCGCCGGACTTGCCGAGATGACCAATGCGGGGTTGCCGGTGCCGCCTGGCTTCACCATTACGACAGAAGCGTGCAATGCATATTACGCCGCCGTCGAGACGTTTCCCGAGGGAATGTGGGAGCAGGCACTCGAGGCGCTGGCCGAGGTGTAACGGGCCAGCGGTAAGAGGCTGGGCGATGTCTCGAACCCGCTGCTGGTATCGGTGCGGTCGGGTGCCAAGTTCTCAATGCCCGGCATGATGGATACGGTCCTCAATCTGGGGCTCAACGAAGAGACGCTTCAAGGACTGGCGCGACTCACGTCGAACGAGCGCTTCGCATATGATGCCTACCGCCGCTTCATTCAGATGTTCGGCAAGATCGTGCTCGGCGTCGACGGCGAACTGTTCGAGCATGCCCTCAGCGAGGCCAAACGCAAAGCAAAGGCTAAACTGGACACTGACCTGAATGCGGATCACCTCAGGAAGATCTGCGGCGACTTCAAAAAGATTGTTCGCCAGGAGACCGGCAAGGAGTTTCCAACCGATCCACAACAGCAACTCGAAGAGTCGGTGAAAGCGGTCTTCCGTTCGTGGAATGGCGATCGCGCAAAGGCATACCGAAGAAGAGAAAAGATTCCGGACGACCTCGGCACTGCGGTCAACGTAGTCACGATGGTTTTCGGCAATATGGGAGACGACTCCGGCACCGGGGTCGCCTTTACTCGCAACCCCGCGACTGGCGCGAGGGAGTTGTTCGGTGACTATCTCACCAACGCCCAGGGTGAAGACGTGGTCGCGGGCATCCGAACGCCAAAACACATCAGCGAGCTTCAGAGGGAGATGCCCGAAGTTTACAACGAGTTCGTCGAGG
>JBGPFL010000338.1:0-6035 GCA_041483295.1 Blastocatellia bacterium
TGATTCAAGAGACCGGGCTGTTTCCGCACTTCACCGTCGAACGCAATATCGCCCTGGTCCCTCGACTCGAAGGCTGGCTCGAAGACCGGACCCGCGAGCGTGTCCGAGAGATGTTGAACCTGGTGGGGCTTTCCGCTGACGCTTTCTCCGCGCGTTATCCACGAGAGCTTTCGGGGGGTCAACGCCAGCGCGTGGGAGTTGCGCGGGCGCTGGCGGCTGATCCGCCAATAATCCTTATGGACGAGCCGTTCGGCGCGCTCGACCCGTTGACCCGCGCCGAGCTGCAACGCGAGTTCGCCGCGCTGACGACGAGGCTGAACAAGACCATCATCTTCGTCACTCACGATGTGCGCGAGGCCTTCACGCTTGCGACGAGAATCGGTCTCTTCAAGGATGGGCGGCTTGAGGTGCTCGCTTCGCCATCTGAATTTGCGGCGTCAGATCATCCGGAGGCCGTGGCCTTCAATCAGTCGATGGGGAATAAGTGACAGAAATTCGCTTGGAGTTGGACCGCCGAGGCGCAGAGGACGCCGAGGTAGCGCAGAGGCCAACGACGAACGAGAAACGACAAACGCGAAACGTACTGGAACTATGGAGCTGATCGATTTCTTCATTCGAAACCGCGCGGAAGTCTTCGCGCTGACGCTGCAGCACCTCTTCCTGGTTGCAGTGGCTACGGGCGCGGCCGCACTTGCGGGTATTCCCACCGGGATCCTCCTTACCAGGCGGCCCGGCCTGAGCAAGCCCGTGCTCGCTGCGGCAAACATCCTGCAGACAATTCCGAGTTTGGCGCTGTTCGGTTTTCTCATTCCCGTCCTTGGCTCCTATGGAATTGGCAAGCTGCCCGCCATCATCGCGCTGTTTCTCTACTCGCTGCTCCCGATAATTCGAAATACTTTCACGGGCATCAACGGCGTAGACCCCGCGGTTCGCGAAGCGGCTCGCGGTATGGGGATGACCGACTGGCAGATGCTGACGCAGGTTGAGCTTCCTCTGGCCCTGAACGTTATCATCGCCGGTCTGCGTGTGGCGACAGTGATCTCAGTCGGCACTGCCACAATCGCCGCCGCGATAGGAGCAGGCGGGCTCGGCACGTACATCTTCCGCGGACTGAGATCGATCGACCGTACGTTGATACTTGCCGGAGCGGTGCCCGCCGCAATAATGGCTCTGGGGGCTGATTTCGCGCTCGGCTGGATTGAAAAGTCCCTGACACCCGGAGCGGCGCAAGCCGGGAAGGGGAAGGCGCGGGCGGTCATCGCGAGCACGGTCGTTGTAATCATCGGCCTTGTCATCATCGGCGGAGTCTTCCTTTCAGGCGGGAGCCGGCCATCGAATACAACTCGGCCGATCGTCATCGGTTCGAAGGATTTCACCGAATCTCGGATACTCGCCGAGCTGATGGCGCAGGCGATCGAAAAGGAGGCCGGCCTTGAAGTCACGCGGCAGTTCGAGCTCAGCGGTGACGTCTGCCATCGAGCGCTGCTCTCAGGCAAGCTGGACGGCTACGCTGAGTACACCGGGACTGCTTTCACTCAAATACTTAAGCACTCGGCGATAACAGACGCTCGCGAGGTCTACCAGCAAGTGAAACGTGAGTACGGGACGCAGTTCGATCTGGAATGGCTCGAACCGCTCGGCTTCCAGAATACTTTCGCCATTCTGGTTCGCGGAGAAGACGCGCGCAGGTTGCAGCTCAAGACGATTTCGGACGCGGCCAAGTACGCACCGAAGTGGAGGGCGGGCTTCGGCCAGGACTTCATGTCGCGTCAGGACGGCTATCCTGGACTCGCTCGCGCCTACGGGCTGAAGTTCGCGGAGCCGCCTCGCGAGATGGACCTGTCGCTCACCTATCAGGCACTGGCCAACGGGCAGGTCGATCTGATCGCAGGAAACTCGACTGATGGGCTCATCGACAAACTAAGTCTGGTCCAACTCGAGGATGACCGCCATTATTTTCCGCCTTATGAAGCCGCGCCGATCTTTCGAAAAGAGACGCTCACGCGCAACCCCGGGATAGCAACGGCGATCGGGAGTCTCGCGGGCAAACTGAACGATGTTGAGATGCGACGGTTGAACTATGCGGTCGACGGCGAGAAGCGCGATGTGAGAGACGTCGTCCGCGAGTTCCTGTCCCGATAGGGGGCAGAGTTCAACATTTGTAGCATACAGTGTGTTCCTGTAACGGTTACCTTCGAATCTGTAGACCCCTCCGAAAGACGCCTGCTATGCTATGGCCGTTCCTACGCTTATTCTCACAGCGAGACGTACGGGGTGAATATGCAGAAAGGCTATGACAACTTGTCGGTTGAATCCGACGCGCCGATCGCCGTGGTCGCTCTCAACAGACCTGAACGTCGGAATGCGCTCTCTCTTGAATTGATGGAGGAGCTAATAGACTGTTTGCGCACGATCGGCCAGTCATCCGAGATCAGGGCCGTGATACTGGCGGGTACTGGTCCCGCCTTTTGTGCCGGCCATGATTTGAGCGAGCTTTTGGATCGCAGCATCGTGGACTATCGCCGGGTCTTCGATGTCTGCGCGCATCTGATGGCAGTGATCCAGGAGATCCCGCAGCCGGTCATCGCCGAAGTGAATGGCATCGCAACCGCCGCGGGTTGCCAACTGGTTGCGACCTGCGATCTGGCAATCGCATCCGAAGAGGCGAAGTTTGCCACCCCTGGCGTTCGAATCGGACTGTTTTGCACGACTCCGATGGTTGCGCTCACGCGAGCAATCGGCCGCAAGCGGGCGCTCGAGATGCTGATGACAGGCGTACCCATTGATTCGAAGACTGCGATGGAATGGGGCTTGATCAACCGGGTGGTGCCGGCCGTCGCGCTGCGCGAGGCGACTTATCAACTGGCCCAGCAGATTTCTCAGGCCAGTCCTCTTACTGTGTCGATAGGAAAACAGGCTTTCTACACGCAAATCGATATGGACCAGCGAAAGGCTTATGCCTATGCGAAAGAGGTCATGAGCATGAACGCGATGGCCGAGGACGCGCAGGAGGGTATGGGAGCGTTTCTAGAGAAGCGCGCTCCCGGTTGGCGAGGACGATAGCCTGCTGAAGATCGAGCCGTACCAACACCGCTGATATCCACAGAAGCGAGCGATAACTTCATCGACGAGCCCCGGAGTCCACTTGCCCATGCTGCAGTTCAGCCGTCACAGCAACGCTCAGCTTCCTAACCGCGCACCGCCCTGACCTGCTTATCGACGAGCGCGCTCATCTCGCTGGTGAGCTTCTCTCGACTCTCGAAGAGATCCCACACCATTCCGCCGGGCGCCATGCGGCTGCTTGACGCAATACGTTTCGCGTATCGGAATCGCTCGATCGGGCTCGGGTGAGTATTTCTCTTCGCCGCTAATAATTCGGCTCATTGCCCGCCTTCCACTTGATGTTGCATCCGAGGCTTGGTTTTTGATCGGGATTGACTGGTCTATTCGCCACGACCGCATCGAGCGCAGCCCGCAGGTCATGCCCGTCTATCGGTTTGTCGCTGCCCGGCCGGCTCTCATCCAACTGGCCTCTGTAGACCAGGGTTCGGCGGGCGTCGAACAGGAAAAAATCAGGAGTGCACGCCGCACTGTAGGCCTTTGCTGTCTCCTGGCTCTCGTCATAACAGAACGGAAACGTGAAACCCAACTCCTGGGCCATCGCCTTGAGCCGGCCGGGAGCATCCTCGGGATACACGGACGCATCATTGGCGCTGATAGCTACCATGCCGACATCCTTTTCCCCATAATCCCTACCGATCCGCGCTAGCTCGTGTTTCACGTGCTCGACATAAGGGCAATGCCGGCAAATGAACATAACCAGGAGCGCCCTCTTCGACGCGAAGATCGCGGGTGAGATGATCTGCCCCGAAACAACGTCCCGAAGATGGAAGTCGGGCGCCTTCGTTCCAAGCTCTTTCATGGTTGAAGCTGTGCGTGCCATTCGATTGATCCTTTCGTTCTCTTTAGTGGTGGTCTCTCCTTCGCGCCCCCCCAATGCATTCCATGTCTGTTCGAGGCAACGCGGAGAACAATACTGTTGTGCCGGTTCGTGTCCCGTGTTATGTTGCGAACTAGTTTGGGGTAAGCCAAATCTGCCTTATATCGAGACAGTTGTCGATAGCATTTGTAAGCGATCTTGCGGCCGTCACTGGACGCACCTGAAGCCATCGGCCGCAGAAACGAATGGGCGAGCCTCCAGAACGCGAACACTAGACAGATCGCACAGGTGTTCTTCGGCTGGTGGCTCGCCCTGTATTGCTACAGTTGCCAGGTTACATAGAATTCGCATACCAAATCCCCTCGGCCGCAGCAGCGTGTGTGAGTAATGCTGGCCGTACGCGCTCCGCATAGTTCGACCGCATGCCGGAAATACGCCGTCCCGCTGATGCAGAAGGACAGCGGCGGCGCGGTCTCGTACTTAATCGTCAACAATCCGCTGGTCTCGCTCAACGCTTCGTACGCGGCTGCCCCGAAGTCTTGATAAGAGCGATGAATCAATGCTGACTGCGTCAGGAAGCTGTGAATGTCCGGGTTGATCAGACTGCTGTAGGGCCCCGACAGACTTGAGGTTGCGGAAAACTCGCCGAGCTGGTCGAAGACCTTCTCATCTCCTCCGGCGATCTCCTCTGCAATCGCCCGGTCAATCTGCTGCAGAGTCGAAAGGGGATACCAGTTGTCAACAGCTATGTCTTCGGCCACGCGGCGGTCTTCCTCCGGAAGTTTCGCCATGATGCGCGCCCAACTGCCGGGTCCGTGGTTCAGCACTACAAACAAGAAACGCGCGCGCAATAGCCCGCCCTTTATGTGCATACTGGAATATGCCTGGTGCAACGGCTGCATTGTCGTGACCCCACTTCGAACGCTCGGCGCGAAACGACAAATCGAATTATACTCCTAACGTGGCGCGACGTCGCCGAGGAAGAACCGATTAAGTTGTCCGTTGCCAGTTGTCCGTTGCCAGTTGTCCGTTGTCCGTTGTCCGTTGTCCGTTGTCCGTTGTCCGTGGTCAGTGGTCTTGCGCGGTTGATTCTCTCCGGACATCCGACCACCACAGCGCAGAGCTACAACGGACAACGGACCACGGACAACGGACCGCCTGAGGACTTATGAAAGGATCAAACAGGAGACGCAACCAGGCCCCGGGGTCCGAGGGGTCCATCACCGACGTTCCCGGAATAAGAGTCGGACACGCCCACGACAAGCGCGCTCGAACAGGCTGCACGGTGATACTGTGTGAGAGTGAGGGCGCGGTTGCGGGTGTAGACGTTCGAGGCGCGGCTCCAGGCACGCGCGAGACTGACCTGCTCGAGCCGGGCAACCTTGTCGAGCGAGTGCATGCTGTCGTGCTGACGGGCGGTTCCGTCTTCGGCCTCGATGCGGCGTGCGGTGTGGTGAGCTACCTTGAAGAGCGCAACATCGGCTTCGACGCTGGCGTGGCGTGTGTGCCTATTGTGCCTGCAGCGGTGATCTTCGACCTCGCCGTGGGCAGCTCGAAGGTGCGCCCGGATTCGGCGATGGGATACAAGGCGTGCCAACTCGGATCGGCGGGACCCGTAGCGGAAGGTCAGGTCGGAGCAGGGGCGGGGGCGACCGTGGGCAAGATACTGGGGCAGGCGAGGGCATCGCGGGGCGGGATCGGGACCGCAGCGATGAAGCTTTCGAGCGGCGTCACGGTCGGCGTGCTGGTAGTCGTAAACGCGTTTGGTGACATCGTTGATCCCGAGAGCGGTCTGATATTGGCGGGAGCACGATCTCCACACGGCGTGGGATGGTTGAATACGTCCCGCGCGCTGGAAAGCGCCGCTCGGGGGATCTCTCGAACTTCGCCTGTCGAAAACACAACGCTCGCAGTGGTGGCGACCGATGCCAGTCTCACGAAGGCCCAGGCTAGAAGAGTAGCCGTGATGGCTCACGACGGAATGGCGCGGGCGGTTCGCCCGGTCCACACCATCTTTGACGGAGACACGGTGTTCGCGCTTTCGACTGGACGAGTCGTGGCCGATTTGACGGCGATTGGACCAGTGGCGGCGGAA
>JBGPFL010000339.1:0-6018 GCA_041483295.1 Blastocatellia bacterium
CCCTTGGCGATAACCGCAGAGTCGATTTCTCACAGACCATAATCATCCTGACCTCAAACCTTGGCGCCAGGGAGATGAGCGAGTTGATCACCGGCTCGATCGGATTCGCCCCGGCCAGGAGTGCGAGTCTCGTCGAGGACGACCTCGATCAAAAGATCTACCGGACGGCACTTGACGCCGCCCGCAAGAAGTTCTCGCCTGAGTTCATGAACCGGATAGACAAGGTCGTGGTGTTCCGCAGCCTGAAGCAGCTTGAACTGCGCGCCATCCTTGATCTGGAGGTGGCCGCCGTTCAGCACAGGATCGATGACGGCGCGGGAGAGCGGTTCGTATTTCGACTGACGGATGAGGCGAGGGAGTTTCTGCTTAGCGAGGGCATCGAGTTTCGCTACGGCGCGCGTCACTTGAAGAGGGCCATCGAGCGCTTTCTGGTTAACCCGCTGGCAAGCCTTTCGGCAACCCGCCAGGTGGGACTGGGCGACGTCGTGATTGTTGACATTGATGCTCAGACGCAGAAGCTTCAATTTTTCCTCGACGAAGCAGAAGCAACCCGTGCCGCTGCCGCCCTTGAGTCGGTAGTAGCAATCCGCAATACCGGGAGCCGCAAGGCTGCTTGAGACAACCTGGGGATTGACGGCCACCACAGAGGCCGGCAAGCGTACCTTGCCGGCCTCTTCTCTGCTCGACATCGCATATTCTCCAATCCATCCTGCTAGCCGCAACTTACCTCCCCGGTTGACAAACACTCCGTCACGGATTAAAACCTGCCGAAGGTCAGCGGGAACCTTGTAGTGGTCAGCGGCAACAAGTAGGGTTGATATTCGCAGCCCCTCTTCAGAAGGAATGGCTGCGCAACCGCCGGGTAAAGGTAGCGCCAACTTCCGACTCTTAACGGAGGCTCATATGAAACGCTTTTGTCTCGCTCTGCTTCTCTGTGGCTTGCTGCTGATTCAGGGTTCGCCGTCGCCGGCACAGAATGGGGACCGAGTTCGGGAGAGCGCGCGTAAGATTCATTTCTCATCCATAGTTCTCGACACTCACATCGATACGACCCCGCGGCTGCAAACAGACTGGAAGTTCACCGAAGAGCACAATACCGGCCACATCGATCTGCCGAGGATGAAGAAAGGCGGCCTCAATGCGCTCTTCTTCTCGATCTACATGTCAGGTACCGTCACCGGGCCGAAGGCGGTCAGCGACTCCCTCGAGCGTATCGCCGCTGTCCACAAGCTTGCCGAGGACATTCCTGACAAGGTTGCCTTGTGCGTAACCGCAGATCAGGTCCGTAAGGCTCACAAGCAAGGAAAGATCGCTGCGCTGATGGGGATGGAGGGCGGGCACATGATCAACAACAGCCTTCCAACCCTTAGAATGTACGCTGAGCTTGGAGTGCGCTACCTGACGTTGACTCACTCAGTGAATACGGACTGGGCTGATTCGTCGGGCGATCAGCCCAAACACAACGGCCTGACTGATTTCGGCAAACAGGTGGTCAAGGAGCTGAACCGGCTGGGCCTGATGGTCGACATCTCACACGTTTCGGATAAGACCTTCTGGGATGCGCTGGAGGTCAGCCGCGCGCCTATGATCGCTTCTCATTCCTCCTGCCGCGCAATCTCAGGTCACGCTCGCAACATGACCGACGAAATGATCAAGGCGCTGGCCGCAAAAGGCGGAGTGATTCAGATCAACTATCTCGACCAGTTCATCGACAACGACCTGTTTGAGTACTCGAACAAGTCGCGGGCCCTTATGAGCGAGTTGATGCAGAAGTATCCGGGCAGAGAAAACGCCGACAAACGCAGGGAGGAAGTCGCCAAACAATTCGGCCCGCCCCCAAAAGCGAGTTGGGAACGAATCATCGATCACATCGATCACGCCGTGAAGCTGGTCGGAGTGGACCACGTTGGCCTTGGGTCGGACTTTGACGGCGGCAGCATGCCCGTCGGGATGGAAGACGTGACGCACTTACCTCAAATTACTGAAGCGCTCTTGCGGAAGGGCTACAGCGAATCTGATCTCAGGAAGATCCTTGGCGAGAACACCCTGCGACTGCTCTCCGAGGTCGAGCGGGTATCTCTGCAGATGCGGGCCGCCAGGTGACCAGGCGGCCACCGCGCCCGTGAATCGAATCAGAGCGATTTTCTGCCGAGTTATTCAATGATTCTTCGTCCGGCCATCGTCTGCCTGTTGTTGCTGTGTACAGCGTTCAGCCAGAGAGCTGGCCCTGCGATGAGGCCTCCGTTGCGAGTGGCTCTAGTCGGATTCGGCTCGGGCGGCCCGTCCGCAATCGCAACCGTCCTTACGTCGGCGCTTGAAGAGTCCGGGCGAGTGCTTATTGTGGAGCCGGCGCTGCTTCACCCGGCGTTGACCGCCCTGGGCTATGAGGGCTCGCTCAACATGAGCACCGACGAAGCTCGACGATTGGGATCGGCAATCGGCTGCGACTTCTTCGTCATTGGCAAGGCCGAGGTCGTGACTCGCAGCGAGCGCGCGAAGGAGTCTCATCAAGAAGGGCTGCTGGCGGTGATGATAGTCGATGGCCGCAGCGGAACACTGGCAGTCTTCGATCTGCTTATCGAGAAGGCCCAGAGTTCCGAGAAGGCTGTCACCGCAGTATCGAAAGCCCTGGCGGCTCGAGCTTCCGGTTATGTCGATCAAATGATACAGTTCCGCGCTTCTCGCGAATCGATCTCGCCTTCGCCGGCAATACAAAGAGCAGAGTTCGAACGGCTCGAGGACATGCCGCTTGAAGGGTCGCGTCAGGCGGTGGGCTTCAAGCCGCCCGAGTTCCTCAGTCGAGTGAAGCCGGAATATACCGCTGAGGCCGAGCGCGCCGATGTCAACGCTACGGTCGAGGTGATGGTAGTGTTGCGTTCGAGTGGAGAAGTCGGGGAAGCCGAGATCACGCGCTGGGCCGGGTTTGGTCTCGAGGATTCGGCCCTGCGTGCCATTCGGCAGCTCAAGTTCAATCCTGCGACTCGGAACGGTCAACCCGTCAGCGTGCGCGCGATGATTCGGTACAACTTCCGCCGCATCGGCCAGTGATAAGTCCCTTCACCAGACGAGGGCCGAGCGGTCTGAAGGCCGCAGTCACCCGCGGTCTGTTCTCTTATCGCTTATTCCCAGAGCTTTCATCCTGCGGTAGAGGTGCGACCGGTCGATGCTCATCGCTTCCGCCGTGCGGGTTATGTTGCCATCACACTCGGCCAGCTTGCGAAGTATGTAGTTGCGCTCGTACGCGTCCCGCCCCTCCTTGTACGAAGCGAAGTGCAGCCGTGTCGGCGTCGCAACACCATCGGCCGAACCGGGCGTGGGCAAATCATCCGCTCGCACTTCTTCCTTCGCGGTCATGATGACCACTCGCTCGACTGTGTTACGCAACTCACGCACGTTGCCCGGCCAGTCGTATGACGAGAGCCGTTCGAGCGCGTCGCCGGTGAAGACCTTCGGCGGGCGATTGTATTCGGACGAGTACTTTCGATTGAAGTGGTCTACCAGCGGCGGAATGTCTTCCTGATGTTCGCGCAGCGGCGGGACTTCAAAAGGAATCACGTTTAGGCGGTAGAAAAGATCGGCGCGAAACGTCCCGCGTTCTATCTCTTCGTCGAGCCGCTTGTTGGTGGCGGCGATAATTCGGACATCGACTTTGATGGGAACGTTCGACCCGACCGGTTCGAATCGTTGTTCCTCGAGAACACGAAGGACCTTGGCCTGCACCTTCAAGCTCATGTCTCCGACCTCGTCCAGCAACAGTGTGCCGCCGTCTGCCTGCTCGAATTTGCCGCGCTTTGCCTGCGTCGCACCGGTGAACGCGCCCTTGGTGTGGCCGAAGAGTTCCGATTCGATCAACTCTTCGGGAATAGCCGCACAGTTAAGCTCGACGAAGGGCATCGACGCCCTCGCGGACTCGCGATGAATAGCGCGGGCTACCAGTTCCTTCCCTGTTCCCGACTCGCCATATATCAGAATGCGTCCCCCCGTGGGAGCCGCCACCGCAATCTGCTGGCGCAGTGCGCGCATGGAGACACCGGCGCCTATCATCGCGTAATCGTCCAACTGCTCCCGCAGCCGCTGATTGTCTGCTTCGAGCTGTCGCTGGCGGAGAGCATTGCGGATGGCCAGAATAGTTCGCTCGATCTGAAGCGGCTTCTCTATGAAGTCCAGGGCGCCGAGCCGTGTTGCGCGCACGGCTGTTTCGATACTGCCGTGGCCGCTGATCATTATCACCGCGGTCTCGGGATAATAGGTCTTCAGCTTCTCGAGAGTTTCAATCCCATCGATTCCCGGTAGCCATACGTCGAGCAAGACGCAAGCAAAGACGCGGCGTTCGAAGGCTCTGAGGCAGTCCTCGCCGGACGCGGCCACGTCTACTGAGAGGCCCTCGTCTTCGAGCACGCCGGCCAGCGTCCGTCTTATTCCCTCTTCGTCATCAACGATCAGTACCGAGTTGGGCATAGATGGGATGTGAGGCTGCTGAAAAACTGCTTTCTGAAGCCAGGGCACGAAGGAGCACGACGGGTATAAGTTGGTGCGCTCATGACCTGGCGCCGTTTTGTGTCTTCGCGTCTCTGTGGCGAACCGGGTCTTTCATCATCCCGCCACGTCGTGGTAACTGGGTTGTCGTTCTGCTTCGCGTTCCGGCGCCGCGGCTTGAATCTTTGTGAACGGATCGAGATCGCGGCGTTTCATCCTCAGTTCACTCATCGCCCCCTCTCGCCGAGGGCAACCCAAGAATGGCCTTTTCGAATGGGTCCAGCTCGAGCCGCAGCATCCCACCGGCATCGGAGAAGACTTCCAGTTGCTGTTTGCGCCGCTTCAAGAACACCAGCGAACCCACTGTGCCCCCCACGACCAATACTGCCAGCAACAGGATCCCCAACAACGCGAACGTCGACACCAATACCTGTGCCACCTTCTGAGCGCGCCATGGGTCGTTTGTAGGCCAAAGCGGGTTGCGGAGCCACTTCACTGTGTACGTGTACTTCACCGAATCTACTAACTGCTGGGCCGATTCGCGATTGTCGAAACCGGTAGCCTCAACGATATAGTTCCCCTCGCGCTTGAGGATCGTTCGCCGTTTCTGATCTTCAGGCAGCGACTCGATGTACTCGGTCGCGCGAGCCAGCGCATCTGTCGCAAACTGTGGCGTGTGGCATTCAAGTATGAGCAGCTTCATCGGCGTGCGCGGCTGAATCCCAGGAGATCCGCCAGCGGAAGCCTGTGCGCTGTCCTGGGCGTACTCGGCCCGTACCGCCTCCGCGCGGCCGGCAAAGTTGAACATCTCTCGCCCGCCGCCAACAAAAGCGCTGAGCGATTCAGCGCCGAGAAAGTAGCGCTCGCTTCTTCGAGCGCCAGGCTCTCCCGGCAGACTCTCCAGAAGGGGAGGCCGCAGCACATTCGCGTCGCCGTTTCCGATCGCCGCCGCAACTGAGGAAGCTAAGGATACCAGCAGCGGCTGGCTCGCAACGCCTGGCCGCTTGCCCGAATCCGACAACCTCGCCACATACTTGTCCTTCCAGAAGATCAATTGTCCCGGCGAGCTCGCGCTATCAGAACCAACGGCCTTGTCCCCGGTCTTTGCGCCAATCATCCCGCAGTCATAAGTGAACAGCCCGAAGGCGGCGAACACGTTCTGGGTCTGAAAGACATCCACCCGAGTCGTCCCGTACAACCGCGAGGCGGCTGCCAAAACGCGATACTCCCTGAAGGCGGCCGCCCGCTCCCCAACCAGGTCAGCGAGAGAGTCCGGATGGTACTCCTTAGCCTCGCTGGTTGCTTTTAAGCCGCCCACCTTATCGGGCAGCAACTGAGCTGGAGCGATAGGGCCGCGCACAAGGATCACCTCCGCAGCCTGTGGCTTGCGACTGGTGTCCTTCTCTTGAGCCTGCAGCGTGGGCGGACCGGCCAGCGACAGCGCTGTCATCGCCCCCAACATTCTCAATGCTAAGACCTTCACCTTCTGATTCATCCTTCTAGTTCCCTCAGGGCCTTCTCGTTCGCTTGCGTGAGCAAATA
>JBGPFL010000340.1:0-5997 GCA_041483295.1 Blastocatellia bacterium
CGGAGGCGCAAGGCGGCTGAGTCACAAACGGGCGCGCATATCGAGGCAAGCGCCGGCCTTAACTCGTAGATTCCTGCAAGACACACATTTTGACCATTGAAGCTGAACTCCTGGCGATCAACGACGAGGCGGTCGGAACGCGCCTCGACTCGTTCCTTGCCTCACGCCTCGAAGCGATCAGCCGAACGCGATTGCAACGGGCGATTGAGGACGGAGACGTGCTCGTCAACAACCGCATAGTTAAAGCAAGCTATCGGCTGCGCCCGGCGGATCAGATCGAAATCGACCTTCCCGAGCCGGCTCCTGTAGAACTGCTGGCCGAGCCCATCCCGCTCAACATCATCTACGAGGACCTGGACCTGGTGGTAGTTGATAAAGCCGCCGGCATAGTTGTGCATCCGGGAGCGGGGATCGAGAGTGGTACGCTCGCGAATGCGCTTGTCTATCACTTCAATGAACTCTCCGGCGTTGCCGGCCGGATCCGGCCCGGCATCGTGCACCGCATCGACCGAGAGACATCAGGGTTGCTGGTAGTAGCCAAGAATGATCAGGCGCATGAGAATCTCTCGGACCAGTTTCGCGATCGCCGCATCTTCAAGATGTACGTGGCGCTCGTGTACGGCCAGATGTCGCGGGAACGCGGCGAAGTTGAAGCTAACATCGGCCGCAGTTCTAATAACCGAACGAGAATGGCGGTGCTCAAAGCCGGCGCGGGAAGGCCCGCGCACACCATCTTTCAAGTGGATAGGCGCTTCCAGGAGCTCACGCTGTTGAGTGTCGAGATCAAGAGCGGCCGTACGCATCAGATCCGGGTTCACCTGTCTCACATCGGGCACCCGGTGGTCGGCGACACGGCATATGGCCAAGGTCGGGAAAACTCGGTGCAGGATGTGATGACTCGGCAACGCATTAAGAGTCTTGGACGGCACTTCCTCCACTCGTCACGCCTGGCGTTCGAGAATCCGACCTCGCATGAGCGAATGGAATTCTACTCGCCCCTGCCGTCTGAGCTGGAATCTCTGCTGGAAGTGCTAGGGTGAACGAGGGTGGTTTATGGTTTGTGGTCTCTGGTTTATGGTTTCTCGTTCTTGGAGTTCAAAGTCTAAAGACGAACCACCAACCAGAGACCACAAACCATAAACCAGAAACCACAGACTAGGAACGTTCCTTTGGATAAACCTGCGCCGGGTGATAAAATAATCGGGAAACATCAACGGATAGAAGATGAGCAGGAGCAGATTATGAAGGTATGTCCCCTATGCAGCGAGTCCTTTGGCAACGAGCTCAACTTCTGCGACGTTGATGGCGCGAAGCTGAAGCGCCAGCCGGACGCCTCGGCCGAAGGAGAACAGAGCAAACTATGGCAGCTGTTGGGAGTCGGCCTGTTGCTCGGCGCCCTCGTTCTATCGGCGGCATCGATTTTTCTGCCGAAGGCCCGGATCACTTCCGCGACCGCTGTTTCCAGCACTTCGGCCGAGCCTGCATCGAACCGGTCCGTCGCTAATGAGTCTGCGATCAAGGCACCTCCGTCGCCATCCGTTTCCGACGAGACTCCTGTAAGCACAGATGAGCTTGCGCTGGCCGAGACCAGGAGGAAGGACAAGGCGCTTGCGCTTGCCACCCAGAACAGCGGTACGCCCGGGCCAAACCCCAAAGCCGCGGCGCTGGCAGCCGAAGAGGGTGACAAAGGGCCTCCGATAGATCAGGCGCCAAAGCGCCAGCCTCCTTTGCCTGTCGCACCCGAGGGAGCCGCTTCGGTCAAGAGCGTTAGCGAGACGCGAGAACCGGCGGCGCCCCTCAAGCCTGCCACGGCGGTCGCGGAGTCGAAGGAACCCAGGAAGCAGTCGTCTGAAACGAAGAGTTCCACCAAAGACTCCAGCGCGAAGAAGAAGGGTGATGAGAAGGAAAAAGAGAAGAAGGGTGGCTTCCTGCGCGTGTTCAAGAAGATCTTCGGCAAGGATTAAGGAACGTTTCTCGTTTCTCGTTTTGTGTTCTTTGTGTTCATCGGAGTTGATGAGTCCAAACGGAGACGCGAAAAGAAGCGAGGGACTCCTGAGAACGAACGACAAACGAGGAACGAGAAACGTTTATGCAAGCATCCTGAGCGGTTCGGTCTGCGGAAGACACAGGGGGCCGGTTTGGCCCGTGTGCCGCTTAAGCGAGACAATGAACGAGCGAATCTCCCGCTTGTCGATTATCTTTTCGATGTAGTCCTGCGTTCCGGCGGAGTCGCGGATTTCTGCCAGCTCTTCTTCTGGTATCCTCAGAAAGGCGTTCACAACCCTGGGGTCGAACTGTTTGCCGGCATAGGCCATGATTTCCGCGCGCGCGGCGGCATAAGATTGGCGATTTCTGTAGGGCCTGTCGCTGGTGATCGCATCGAATGTGTCGGCCACCGAGAAGATGCGCGCGTGCACGTGTATTCTTTCCCCACGCAACCCGTGAGGATAGCCGCTGCCGTCATATTTCTCGTGGTGCTCGCCGACGATGGCTCGGGCGCCTGACAGAAAGTCTATCCCGTCGATGATGTCCAGTCCGTGATGGACGTGTTTTCGCATCTCGGTCCACTCGCCTTCCGAGAGCGGCCCTTCCTTAAGCAGTATCGAGTCGCGTATTCCTATCTTTCCAATATCGTGAAGCAGGGCGCCCTGTTCGAGTGCTATCAGCTCGTTGTGGCTGAGTCCAAATTCCCTGCCGAGTCTGAGGCAGTAGGCAACCACACGATCAGAATGACCTCGTGATTCTACATCCCGAGCCTCCAGCGCCTTTGCCAGAGACCTCAGCGTCGCGCGATAGTTAGTGTAAAGCGATTCCAGCATTGAGTTGAGATTGTCGTTGAGCGAGCGAAGCTCATTGGTCCTGGCCTTGACAGTCTCTTCAAGCGAATGCTCATAGCGTTGCTTGGCTTCAACCAGTCCCTGATAACGAAGCGCCCGCTCGACCACCATCAGCACTTGCTCCAGGTCGAACGGCTTGGTTACGTAGTCGAAGGCCCCCTCGCGCATTGACTGGACCGCGAACTGAATATCGGTCATACCGGATACCATGATTACGACCGTTTCCGGCGACAGCTGCTGCACTAGCTGGCACAGCTCGAGACCGGAAGCTCCAGGCATCCGGATGTCGGTTATCACAAGATTGAATTTGCCCGGCTCCAACATTAGAGTGGCCTCTTCAGCCGTGCCCGCCGTGACACAGGCGTAGTGAGGTTCGAGGCACATGCTCAGAAGCCTGCGGATCGGCTCCTCGTCGTCGACAATCAGTATGGAAATATCTTTAGTAATCACAACTCCTCCTGGGGAACCTCTCTAGAGATTCAACTCAGCGATCCGATTTCAGAAGCCATCCACGTTACTGCAAACCGCGTTCCCCGATGAGGAGTGGCTAGCCTGAACTAAGCCCAAACGTTACCGAACTTACAGCCTGGGCCAGTGATCGGTCCTGGGCTCGCAGTAGGGAGAAATGGAACAACTGTGGACCTAAGCCACATTAGGCTGGGATCTAGGATCCAGGATCCAGGATTTAGGATCGAGGATTATCTAGGATTTAGGATCTGGGCCAGAAGAACTCGGTGACACCCTTCAGATCCCTAGATCCTAAATTATCCTAAATCCTAGATCCTCGATTAAGGCTGGAGGTGAGTTGTCTTTGAGGTGTGTGGGTTCGAGCCGAGTTTCCGATCTCCACGACCACAGACGCTCGCTGGACTCTGGTTGGCGCCCCTCGGGTCCTGGCGTCTTGCTGGAAATCCTAAATCCTAAATTATCCCTAAATCCTAAATCCTACTTGTTAAGCTTGCGTTCCCAATTCTCGATCTCCGGCCTGACTACGTTCTCGAAGCAGTCCGGACAGATGCTGTGGCTGAACTGAGCCTCAGAGTGAGCGGTGATGTAGGACTCGACTTGCTGCCAGTAGTTCTTGTCGTCTCGAACCTTCTTACAGTGGGAACAGATGGGCAAGATACCCTGAAGCTGCTTCACCTGCGAAAGGGCATCCTGGAGTTCCGTCACTCGCGCGGCCAGGTCATTCTGCAGATGGATCACTCTCTCGCCAACTCCAACGCGCGCGCGCAGTTCTTCGCGAGCGAACGGTTTGATAACGTAGTCGTTGGCGCCGGCTTCCAGTCCCTCGACGATGTTGTTCTTCTCAGCCTTGGCCGTAAGCAGAATGATATACACCGATTTTGTCGCCGTCAGCTGCCTGGCCCGCCGGCAGACCTCGACACCGTCCAGGCCCGGCATCATCCAATCCAGAACAGCCAGCTGAGGGGCATTGTCCACTTGGAGCGCTTCCCAGGCTTCCAATCCGTTTCCCGTCACCACAAGGTCGTATCCCCAGTTCTTCAACATCGCTTCCAGCACGTAACGGGACACCGGGTCATCTTCTGCGATTAGGATTCTCATGCGGCACACTCCATCCCGAGCTCTGCCAGTGCAGGCCTCAGGCGTTCCAGCTCCCGCTCCAGCTCGTCTGCTAGAGTCTGGGCGTCGGCCAGCCGGCCTTCTGCCCCCAAAGATTCCAGGCGATTGGAAAGTTCTACTGCAACTCTTGCTGAGAATATGCCGACCGAGGCCTTTAGCATATGGGCAGCACGCTCAAGTTCGGCGCCATTACCCAGGATAACCGCGGCACGAATTCTCGATAGCTGCTTCGGATACTCCTCCAGAAACATCGCGATTGTCGACTCCACCAATTTCGGGTCCTCACCCAGATGGAGCAGAATGGCCGCGCGGTCCAACGTCTGCGCTGGCGGCGATCCCGCTGTCGAATCTTCTCCCGAAAGCGGTTTCCCATTGAGGGTGCGGCGGCCAAGGGCTACCTCGATTTTGCTAAGCAGCCTCTTGCTGCGAACAGGCTTGGAGACGTAACCATCCATTCCCGCCAGCAGGCATCTCTCCTCATCTTCTTTCAATCCGTGAGCCGTCATTGCGATTATGGGCATATGCGAACCGGTGGATCGCTCCTTCCCCCTGATCGCCGCAGTGACTTCGAAGCCGCTCATCTGCGGCATCTGCACATCCATCAGCACAAGGTCGAAAGGTTGTTGATTCAGGGTCTCGAGCGCGGACCTTCCGTCGTCCGCCGTAACGACCGTATAACCACGCCTGGTCAGTATGCTCTCCACCAGTCTTTGATTCACTCGGTTGTCCTCAGCCACCAAAATGCGACCGCCCACTTTCTTTGGCGACGCCACGTGCCGCGCGGACCCGCAAAAGTCCACAAGCCGAGGCGAAGAATTCGCGCTTGAACCGCTTCCCTGCAAGTCACATCGCATCGTGAACTTGAACGTGCTCCCGCGGCCCCCAGTCACTGGTCCCGGATTGCGGATTTCGGATCGCAGATGATCTCCGGGATCTGCCATCCGCAATCCAAGATCCGAAGGGCTGTTGACCCAGATGCGCCCGCCCATTAGTTCGACTAACCGGCGGGATATGGCTAAGCCTAATCCAGTCCCTCCATATTTCCGAGTGGCGGAACTATCACCCTGTGCGAAAGCGCCGAAGATCAGAGACAGCTTGTCGGGCGAAACGCCTATGCCGGTATCGCTAACCGCGAAGAGCAGTAAGACATCATTTGCTGTCTTCGACTCTGCGCTGACTTCTACCACCACCCATCCATGCTCGGTAAACTTGATGGCGTTCTCGATAAGGCTGCTCAATACCTGGCGCAGCCGCCCCGAATCGCCCACCAGCGCATGGGGCACGTCATTTCCCAAGTGGTAGGCCAATGATAGACCTTTTTGGTTCGCGCGCACAGTCAGCAGCGTTATTGTGTCGTTCAGAGTGTCGCTGAGGCTGAAGCAAATTGGATCAAGTTTGACCTTGCCTGACTCGATACTTGAGAAGTCCAGAATGTCGTTAATTACGCTCAATAACGAATCGGCCGAATGCTTGACCATATCCAGGTATTCGCGCTGTTCTGAGGTGAGGTCTGTATCAAGTGCAAGCTCGGTCATCCCCATGACTCCATTCATTGGGGTCCGGAGTTCGTGGCTGA
>JBGPFL010000341.1:0-5997 GCA_041483295.1 Blastocatellia bacterium
AGGACTTCGCCCGGGCGCTGAATTCAGTCTGCATTGCAGCATGGAGGAAAGGAACAATGATTCCAGCACAGTTTGAATATGTGGCTCCAAAGACTCTTGAGGAAGCGATCTCGTTGCTGGCCAAGAACCCCGACGAGGCAAAGATACTCGCCGGCGGCCACAGCCTGATCCCCGCGCTGAAGCTTCGGCTGGCGATGCCGCAGATGCTGAGCGACCTCGGCCGCATCAAGGACCTGTCGTACATTCGCGAGGACCGCGGCCGCATCTCGATCGGAGCGATGACCACTCACTACCAGCTGGAATCGTCGGACCGGCTGCGCGATATCTGCCCGCTGTTGCCCGAGACCGCGGCGCAGATTGGCGATGTCCAGGTGCGTAACAAAGGGACGATTGGGGGCAGTCTCGCTCACTCGGATCCTGCGGCTGACTGGCCTGCTGCGATTATCGCGCTGTCTGCCGAAATGGTAGCGGTCAAGGCAAACGGTGAGCGGGTGATCAAGGCCGACGATTTCTTCGTCGATATGCTGACCACGGCGCTCCAGCCGGGCGAGATCCTTCGCGAGATTCGCATCACTGTGCCTCAAGGTCGCGTGGGGCAGGCTTATATGAAGGTCGCGCAGCCCGCTTCGGGCTTCGCCGTCGTTGGAGTCGCCGTGAACCTGGTTCGCGATCAGGGGGGCGCCTGCACGTCTGCGAGCATCGGAGTGACCGGAGTCGCTTCGAAAGCATATCGAGCGAACGGCGTCGAAACGGCGCTGGTCGGCAGTTTGCTGGACGGCAAGGCCATTGCTGCGGCTGCGGTACATGCAACTGACGGAATCGACGCCAACGGCGACCTGTACGCGTCGGACGACTACCGCCGCCATCTCGCCCAGGTTTACACTCGCCGCGCGATTGAAGCGGCTGCCTCAAGGGCCAAGTAAGCGTTTCTCGTTCTACGTTTCTCGTTTCTCGTTCTAGTACCAGAATCCGTTTCTCGAAACGAGAAACGAGAAACGAGAGACGTTTCCCCTATGAAGATTGAAGGCACACAGGAACTGCGCGCCAGCCGCGAGCGAGTCTTTCAGTCCCTCATCGATCCCGCAGTGTTGCAGCGCTGTATACCGGGCTGTGAACGACTTGAACGGACGGGTGACAATGCCTTCGCTACCACTCTTCGAGCCGGAGTCGGGTCGATCAAGGGAGAGTTCACAGGCAGCGTGCGCATCGAAGAGATGCGGCCGCCCGAGCACTACCGCATCGTCGTTGAAGGGAAGGGCCAGCCCGGATTCGTGAAGGGAGCAGGCGACCTCGACCTTGAAGAGCGGGACGGCGTCACAGTGATCAGATACAAGGGTGATCTCCAGGTAGGCGGCACCATCGCGGGCGTCGGTCAACGAATGATTCAAGGCGCCGCCAAGATGATGGCCTCCCAGTTCTTCGCGGCGATTGAAGCTGAATCCAGGACTGAAGCTCACGACCCCCCACCCGAACATGGCTTTTTTCGAACGGCCCTGAGATGGCTCTCAGGGTGGCTGCGTCGAACACGTTCCAATTGAAGTCGGCCTCGCTACGAGAATACGCTCTTGACTCCTGCGCTCTAACTGAACTCGGCGAGCACTCATCTCATTAACGAATAGGATTCTTCGCAAAGGCGGGCCGGCAGTCAAGTTGGAATCACCTGGAGCACTTGTTCCGGCCCGCCTTTGCGAAGAATCGTGTTGAACTAAGCCGCGGTTGTGCTATGGGGATTGATTCGGGCGTTTGATAGTCTCAGGGGTCGTTTTGGGAGTGAGGGAGTAGTGAGAGGCAGGTTGCGGCGGAGGATATTGGCGCTCGGACGGACTAAGTCAGTTGATAAATGAGAGCCGAGGTCATCAGATGACAGAAAATGTGAAGGAAGGGGCACAGATCTAATGAGCAGCCAGGTGGCTGTGAACGGAACGCAACACAGTTTCGGGAAGGTATTGTCGGTCATGATGAATCGAGTGCGGGTTTGAGTTCGAGTCCCAAGCTGGACAAAAAGGCTGAAAGAAACTCCTCAACTGGCAAGAGTCGGCCCTGACGACAATGGGGGCACAGGTCGATAGGCTCGCCTGTCACAGAGTTAAGAGTATCCTTCGAGTCTGGAGTTTCTGATTTAGGCGAGTTGATCGGACTACTCGCACCCAGGAGCTGACGGCATGTGGCCAGTTTCTGTTCTCGTACGGAGTTACTCAGCAAGCCGTAATGACGAATCCGGACGAATCCGGCTGGCAGAACATGAAGCAAGAATCGCCGAATGAATTCGTCCGGCTCGAGGGTCATAGGTCGGACCTGGTTTGAATGACGATAGTCTCTCCAGCTAAAGGCGACGTGGGTAGAGTCGACGCTCAGCAGTCGATGATTGGAGATAGCGACTCGATGAGTATAGCGGCCGAGGTAGTCGAGCACTTGCGCTGGACCACCGAAGGGACGTTTGGCATAGACCACCCAATCGAGTAGGTAAAGCGGATCAAGGAAGCTGGTGAATGCTCGCTTATCGGAAAGAGGCGCAAGCGAGCCGTGAAATTCCAACTCGTGTTGTTCGAAGGCCTCCTTGAGGTAGTGAAGGAACAGTCCGCGAAAGAGGCGGGACAACACCCTTACAGGAAGAAAGAATCGCTTTCGGCAGGCGATCCAGCGGCGGCCGTCTAAAGACAGACCGCCGCCAGGAACGACGCAGTGCAAGTGAGGATGGTGCGACAAGGTTTGGCCCCAGGTGTGGAGGACTGCAAGGAATCCAATCTGGGCGCCCAGGTGTTTTGGGTCAGCCGCAATACGTCGCAAAGTCTCGCTGGTGGCGCGAAAGAGGATGTTGTAGACCACCTTCTTATTCTGGAGCGCGAGGTGAGCGAGCTGGTCGGGTATGGTGAACACCACGTGAAAGTAGTGGACTGGCAGAAGGTGCGATTGCTGCTGGTCGAGCCACTCGGCTTTGGCAAGCGACTGGCACTTGGGGCAATGGCGATTGCGGCACGAGTTATAAGAGACACGTGTATACCCGCACCGATCGCACTGATCGCGGTGCCCGCCAAGCCGAGCGGTGCGGCATTGCTCGATGGCACGCATCACTCGGAGTTGTTGAGATGAAAGCCGGTGAGACTGGCGATACTTCCGCCCGTGCTGGTGAAAGACGTCAGCCAGCTCAAAGCGAGGACGAGCCACCAGCCCGCCTCAGGTTGATTGACCTCGGTCCGACTTTAGCAGGTCGAGCGGACTGGTGGTGCTATTAATCGTCTCCGCTGACACGTGAGTGTAGCGTGCAGTGGTCAGGAGACTTCGATGCCCGAGCAGCATCTGAATGATCCGCACGTTGGTTCCTGATTCAAGCAGATGGGTGGCAAAGCTATGCCGCAGAGTTCGAACACTAACTTGCTTGCTGATCCCGCTATTAGTGGCGGCACGCTTGCAGGCCTGCTGAACGGAACTGACGGTGATGGGTTGAGCGGGGTCCTGACCCGGAAAGAGCCAGTGGTTGGGGCGTTCGGCTTTCCAGTATGCTCTCAGGAGTTCCAACAGGGTCGGCGACAGCATCACATAGCGGTCCTTGCGGCCTTTGCCCTGCTGTATGTGAATCAACATGCGATGGGAGTCGATGTCCTTGACACGCAAGTGGGTGACTTCCGAAGTGCGCAATCCGGCAGAGTAGGCGGTCATCAGCATGGCTCGATGCTTAATGTTGGTGACACTCGTGAAGAATTGAGCGACCTCGTCGACGCTGAGCACCACCGGCAGTTTCTTAGGCTTCTTTGGAAACGGCAGGTGCTCTACCGCCCATTCCTTCTTGAGAGTGTTGCGATAGAGAAAACGCAGCGCGCACACAGTCTGATTGAAGTAGGCCCAGGAGACGTGCCGCACATGAATGAGAAAGAGTTGATAGGTGCGAATCTCTTCGCGACCGAGTACCTCTGGAGAGCGCGAGAAGTACTTGGCAAATCTGGCTACGTGGTAGACATAGTTCTCGCGGGTCTGAGGGGAGAGATTGCGCAGGGTCATGTCGTCGATCATGCGTTGACGCAAGGGGGAGGTCTGACGTAAAGCTTTCATAGGGAGGCTCCTTTCGTAATTGAGTTTTGTTTAGCGAAAGAAGGATAACTGTTACGAAGGAGCCTCCGATAGAGCTTCTCTTGAGAGAGGACGACCACGGGCACTAGCGCAGGGATTCGCTAGACTACCGCGAAGCGGTTTAGTTCAACACCTCACTTCAGTGAGGTGTCTGCTCCGGGACGACCACCGGAACCGTTTTAACGGTTTCCCCCGCTGGGTTGCCGCCGGGCTCCGGGAGACAAAGTTTTCCTCAAGGTTGAGGTCGCGCTGCGTGGATCGAAAACCGTTTAAACGGTTTCGGCAGCCCGTCTCCCTTGAGCCACCTCACTGAAGTGAGGTGTTAATGAGATGAACGCTGGCCAAGCCAGCTGGAATGAAGGAGTCAAGAGCATATCCTCGCAGCGCGTCCGCCTTTCAGTTGCACGCGCAGGGCGCCGAGTCAGCGTTTGTCCCGGCCAAAGAGCTTGATGGTGCCGACCGACACCTGCTCTTTGAACGTCTCGGCCAGCTCACGTGAAAGAGTCTGATTCGCGCGCAGTCGCTGGTCCAGCGGGTCGCCCTCCTGAAGGATGATCGTCATCACATCGTCTGGAATGCCTCCCTCGATCTGATGCCAGCGGATCGTTCCTTCATGAATGAGATCCGAAAACCGTAGGCCCGACTGCGGCACTACCGGACCAAGAGCACCGGTGTGCATCAGGATCACGGGATTGGGCGGGTGCTCTCTGAGCGAGCTGGAAAATCGCGCTCGCTCGCGGGCCGGCCTTGAATTAACGCCGTTGCGATAGCCCTCCTGGTAGATCGCAAGCTGTGAAGGTCCCTCCGAAATCAGCCAACCATACTGCGTGGCGATTGCCGCGCACATCATGCCAATCGCCCACCTTCTGCCGAGCCCATCTAAGAGCGGAACGGCGGCCGGAGCGAACAACGCCACCGCAAGCAAATGCGGCAGTCCATAGCGCACGTTCAGGAGTCCGAACGCGCTCAAGGGGAAGACCTGGATTTCGCCCCGGTATAAACTCAGCGTGTGAAAGAGGAATGGAACCAGAAGCAAGAGAGCCGGCGCGCATGTTACCACGTCGCCCCACCGAGTCTTGATCACTCGCACAAACCCAACGGCTGCCGGGATCAACATCAGCGGACCCACACAGACAGCGACCATTGACGACATTAGCAGCAGAGCAAGAGGAGCGTTTCCCACAAAGACCTTCGCCCATCCAAGCGCAGCCTGGCTCTGAAGGTATATTCCTCGCGCTGAGTACGGACCGGTCAAAAACCAGAACGCGTCGCCATAAATCGCCCAGTTGTGCCATAGCCAGTATGCCGGACCGACTGCGACGAGAAGCGCGAATAAAAAGGCGTGACGCAACCGAATCCCCACGCTGCCGCGGGAGGCCGCAAAAACTACGAGGACCGAGAGTGCGGCGATGGGCCACGCTTCGTAGCGCGCAAGCGTTGCGACGGTCATCCCGCACCCCGCAGCAACAAGACGCCTGCTGCTCTGCCCCACAATCCAGCGCTGAAGCAAGTAAGCCGCAACCGCGAGGGAAGCAATGAAGACCGGTTCACTCATTGGCGTCGTCTGCAAATAGAGGACTGTGGGATTGAGGAGGAAGATAGCTGCGGCGAGTGCAGGTAAGGCTGTTCGATATCGCTTGTCCTCTCTTCCGTAAAAGAGCCTTGCGTGGAGATAGAGAGCAATCCCCGCAATGCAGAATGAGAGCATGGAGATGATGCTTCCGGCAACGCCCGTCCGCCACATCCAATCGTTAGCTATCAGCGGCAGCAGCAGCGCCGTCTGCAGCGGAAGCCACGGCGAGCCTATCTGCATATAGCGCTGCCAGAGTGAGTCATCCGGGCTGTCGACGACCTTGCGAGCGATGTTGAGGTGTGCGACGCCATCGCCATAGACGTTGGTCATTCGGTGGCTGTAGAAATAGATGAACGACG
>JBGPFL010000342.1:0-5989 GCA_041483295.1 Blastocatellia bacterium
CATCCCTCTGAAGAGGGGTGTTAATGAGAGGACGACGCATCAAAGCAAACTGGAAGCAAACTGTGCCGACTTCCGATGCACTGCTCGATTTCAATGTTACAGGCAACTAGTCCTCGGTCTCCGTCGTATGCAGATACAATCGGGAGGGCTTCATGATGATCTGTCAGACGTGTAGTACAGAGCTCACTGCCCCGGATCGCTTCTGTCGGAACTGCGGCGCTCCGGTCGCTACCATGGTCGGGAACTCGGCGGACACCTATCGCTTGAACAATTCCGACCCGCCTTCAGCGGTCTCTCACTCGGGATCGCGCGATCTGACCAACCCTTTTTACGCTCCACCCTCGGAGGCGTCCCCGGCCTGCCAGGGTTCGCGGTCTCTATATCAGACCGCATCGCTGATCAAGAACCTGCTGCGGCGGAAGCTGGTTTGGCTGGCGATGTTTCTCCTCCTGTCTCTTGTCATTCCTATCGGCCTGACTATCGCCAGAGACGTGGTCCGCTCCAACCGGGCGGAGCGGGCCGAGCGGGCCAGAGAGGCCGCGCGGGCCAGGGAGATCAGGAATGCCAGGCAGGCCGAAATTGCCCGCCGCTCTTTTGAGCAAGCGGTACAAAACGCGCTGGGCTTCGTGCCGGCCGGCGTCTCGCAAGCGGAGTATCCGGATATCCAGGGGATATTTGTTGCAAGCCTGACGAGCGATATTAGCCCGGCCGCTTTGGCACATATTCAAGCGGGCGATGTGCTCATCGAGTTCGGCGGTCAAGCGCTGCGCAGTAGCACCGACCTCGCGCATGCCCTGGATCCCTTGAAGCCCGGCGCGGAAGTCGGCCTGAAGCTCCGTCGGGATGGCGCAACTGTAGCTTCCGTTATGAGGATTGCGGATAGAGCCTTGCCGCCGCTACAGCCCAAGACGGAAGCGAAGGACCAGGGCTTTTTAGGATTGGGAAATGTTAAACGCCGCTGTTGCATTCCGGACAGCAGGAAATGGGGTTTGGAAGTTCGTCGGGTAATCGACAACAGCCCCGCCGATCTCGCCGGGTTGCAATTGGGCGACCTGATCGTCGAGTTTGATAAGCTGGCTACCCTGACGCCCGATGAGTTCAGCCGGCGTATCCACGCCGCCAAGCCTCGGACCAAAGTGAAAGTAAGGTTCTATCGCGGTAACACCGAACAAACGGTGGAGCTGATCCTGGGCCACGGCTGGTAGTTGATCCTGTCGTTTATCGTTTTTCGTTACGCGTTCTTCGTTGCCTTCGCGACTCGTCGCGCTTCTGGTCCGTCTCTTTCACGACGGGATGGACCATGCCCCTCACACGGGAACACGGGGAACGGAGTAAGGGACGAAAACGCCGTCATAGGCGGTCTCTCATCTTGGCAACCCCTTTCGTTCCTTCTCCCCGTGTCCGCCGTGTTCCCGGTGGTACTCTCCAAAGTGCTCCTGAATAACCACGGGGAGTACGGGGAACACGCAGATCGTCTTCTCAACCAACACAGATGAACTAATCATCGACTGCCTGAATTGCCGAATCAATCTGCAGATCTGGCGCTAACGGGCCGGCCGGTCATCAAGGTACTGCATGCCTTCACGACAGGCCGTTTGGCCGTCGACCAACTTCGCCAGCACAGTTCGCTGAGCCTGGACGACTTCGTCCAACACCGCCCGCTCATCTTAGGCTGAGCCGCGAATGTTAGGCACCTGGGAATAAAATGGACCGCCGCGTGTTATTACAAGACAGAACTAGCTGTGTCGTGGCCTTAATGTCATCGGGTTGGGACTTAAGCCAGGCGAACTTGGGGATCTTCATTCGCTCTGCGGTGAGGCTGATGGTGGTAGGAATTCGGGATCCACAGAAGGGATTGCCTATCTTCGAATGACCTGTTGGTGGTTGACGGAAACGTCGATAAACGTGGGCCAATACAAGTGTTATGTGAAGGTTCCGCCCAGGCATGAGATGGTAGTATGAGAGAAAGAATTCTGTTCAGATTGTATCGGGCGATGCTTCAGGACCCGGGAGAAGCACTAAACAGTCGGCGCTTCGAAGATCTCGGGGATAGGGATGCAGTCCATAGCATAATACTGGAGCTGGGTCGGGCAAATCTCATCACACATCTTGAGCCGATCACTTTGGGCGACGTTGAAACGATTCACCGAATTCCCGGGATAAGAATCACAGCGACAGGCAAGGCTTTAGTGCAGCAGATACTGGCGTCCTCCTCTCAACGACGGGCAATGTAAAGTGTCCGGCCTCACGCCTCGTGAGCCGTTCGCCGTGGCGACGACCGAGTCCACCTCGCCTCACCTTCACGCCAACACGAATTTTGGATTGCGGAATCCAAAGCCCAAAATCTAAGATCCAAAATCCCTCCACAGGTTTAGTCAAAAGGAAGAAAGCAGATGCCCGACGCAAAGAGAGAGATCATCAAGGCGGCCAAGGCGGGCGATATTGCGAAGGTCAGATTCCTGTTGAAATCCGATGCCGATTTAGTCAACGCCCTTGATACGGATGGCTCTACCCCTCTGCACTGTGCCACCTGGAAGGGGCATGCCGAGATTGTGGCCTTCCTCCTGGACGCCGGCGCAGATGTGAACGCTCACAACCGGAACGAGCATTGGGGAACGACTCCGCTACACGCAGCGGCGCATGCCAACCAGGCGGCTATTGCCCAATTGTTAATTGAGCATGGTGCGGAGGTGAACGCTCAAGATTTGAACGGCAACACGCCCATGTACCACACGACGTTTCACAAGGCCAAAGCGGTGGCGAGGTTGCTGCAGAAGTATGAAGCAAGTTGATTCTGTGTCAGCCGGACGTATGCAAGGCAGAGTAGCACCTGCGAATTCTGTCGCGCAGCGGCCGCAAGCGAGCGACGAGGAGTTAACAGATCGCTACGTTGATTGCATATTGGTTCAATACAGGTAGAGATCCTTACTCAGTGTGCTTTACCACAGTTGTTGAGTTGCCGAAATCTCAGGGACATCCGTTGTGTTCCAACGAGACAAGGGGGCGACGAACGCCAGGTGCGGTGGATCAGCGATACTTGTGCCAAAGAAATAAACAAACGGATCCGATCGCGCCGCCCAGCAGGCAGATTAGCGCTGCCAATCGGAGGCTTGGGAGGCCGGTGAGGATGAGAGCCACAATACCCGCCATGAAGATGAACCCCGCCAGGCCCTCTACCGGGATTCTGTCGATTCTGATTCCAGGGTGCCTTTCCATTTCAACTTCCTCCTAATTACACTACGTCGGGAAGCTGATTCCTGTTCGACTGAAATCCAAGCCATTGTGCTCTCGAAGAGCACGCCCCCGATGCATTCGCCGCCAGAAACAAAACTCTTCGCGCAAGACCGGCTCAAGTGCCGTCCATCACTTTGAGTGAATTGTAAATCAGATTCAATGCCCATATAATCCGGCCGGGGTAGTCCAAGAGGGTTCTTTGCGTGATGTTCGCCGCCGAGACAACGGCTGTTTGGGCCCTAAATCCGGCGAGACTCGAGAACGTCATTCTGCAATAAATGCTACGGGATCTTTTACAACGGATATTCTGGTAAGGGGCGTTGTGCGGCGGGTGCAGGCCATGTAGCACAAGGGTACAATTTTGTCATGCCGCACCGCCGCTAGTTAAATGGAGTTTTAGAATTCATTTCAGAGATCAGCAGCCGATAATCAACGGCACCGCCGTTGGGACTGTTCCGGTGCCGGCTTTGCCGTCTGAATCCAGGTTCATAAATATGTATGTTCGATTAGGACAAATTTTTTGGGGTCTTCTACTCGTCATTCTCGACATTAGAGTTAATGGCATCGACCTGCTGCCGGAGGACCCCCCCATGGCAGCTGCTTACATCGATTGCGGGACTCGCCAGGCACGCAAGTCCCTCCTGTGTCTCGCCGTGACTGCAACCCTGGCTGGAAGCCTCTCGCTGCCGGCGCAGGCCGATACCTTCTCCCCGAGACTGACGAAGCCGCGCATCGCGCCGGTGTCGGAGCAGGACCGCACCGAAGCGCAACGTCAGATGCTGGCTTCTCGGCCTGACTACAACATATATAAGACGCTTGCGCACCATCCGGAGCTCTTCTCACGATGGTCCGGCCTCGGCGGTTTCCTGCTGAACGGGTCGAGCCTGCCTGCCCGTCATCGGGAGATGCTCATGCTGCGAATGGGCTGGCTGTGCCAGTCGGAGTATGAATGGGCCCAGCATGCGCGGATCGCAACATCGAGCGCAGGCATGACCGACCAGGAAGTCCATCGCATCGCAGAGGGGCCGAACGCGGCGGGCTGGACCGATTGCGAGAGCACCCTGCTGCGCATGGCGGACGAACTGCGCTACGACGCGATGGTCGGCGACGCGACGTGGCGCGCGCTGCGGAAGGAGTACACCGATCAGCAGATGATGGAAGCGCTGTTCACGGCGGCGCAATACCAGTTGGTTTCCATGGCACTGAACAGTCTCGGGGTGCAGCTGGATCCCGGGCTGCGGCATCGCCTGCCGCAGGATCTGCCCTTGCCGAAGCTGGCCGGACCGGCGAACGGGGCGCGGCTCTCGAAGCCTCGCATCGCGCCGCTGGCTCCTGAGCAGTGGACGGCACAACAACGCGAACTGATCACTCCGCAGATCCGGGCTGACGGGACCGTGCTGAATCTCTATGCCACCATGATCCAGCACCTTCGCCTGTACACGCCCCGCGCGTCGTTTGGCGCGTACCTGCGGAGTGAAACGGGTCTGCCGCCCAGGACGCGGGAACTGCTCATCATGCGCACGGCGTTTCTCATCGGCGCCGAATACGAATGGGCGCATCACTTCGAGTACGCGCGCGCGGCTGGCTTGACGAACGAGGAGATCGTTCGGATCGCCGGCGGACCAAACGCCGCCGGCTGGAGTGAGGAGCATCGGACAGTGTTGCGGGCTGCCGACGAATTGCGCCGCGAGGCCTTCATCACCGATCGCACCTGGAGCCTCCTGGCGAAGCACTACAACGCCAAACAGCTTATGGAGATCGTCTTCACGGTGGGGGGCTACACGATGACCGGCCTGGCCATCAACAGCTTCGGGATTCAGCTCGAGCCCGGATATCCCTCCTTTCCCCGAAACTCAAAGGGCGAGAGGTCTCGGAGCGCCTCGCAGCGTCTGCGCGCAGCGCTTAATTCAACAACCGAATGCACCGTAGCCGCAAATCCGATCTCGACGGTACAGCCAGCGTTTATTCACGACACGTGATGCCCAGTGTTAGGCACATGCCCTCTAGCAACACCGATGGTACATAGATAGTACCGATGCATCTACAGATATGCATCGGATACTTCAGCGGTCAAAAAACTCTTTCAGTCACTCAAGCCTGGCCGTATGATCTATGCTGTGCAGGCAGCGCACTTGGCTGATAGCTTCAGATATATTTTCAAACTGGCGTGCTTGAAAAGGACTTGTGGTATGAAGAATGTGATCATTCCGGGAAATGGCGGTGAAAGTTCGTCTGGTAAGAGTCCTCTACTCCAGCCGCGGAAGCCTGAGCAGTTCCGCGACTACAGAGCGGAACCGCGCAGTAGCGTCAAGGAACTCTACGACCTCAACCACACCTACCAGACGCTGGATTTCGTACTTTCGAAGAAGAGGCAGTATCTTTCACGAACCAGGTGCGAATTGGGGATTTGGGAGGCTATGGAACTCCTCGACCATTTAGTTGACAGTAGTGATCCGGACACAGAGCTTTCTCAGATAGATCACAACCTGCAAACGGCCGAGGCAATACGAAGAGACGGGCATCCGCGCTGGTTTGTGCTTACAGGATTCATTCACGACCTTGGAAAAATCCTCTGCATGTTCGGCGAGCAGCAGTGGGCCGTCGTTGGCGATACCTTCCCGGTGGGGTGCGCCTTTTCGGATAAGATCGTGTACCCCGAGTTCTTGTCAGGGAATTGCGACAGCCATAACCCGCTTTTGCGAACTAAGGACGGAGTCTATTCACAGGGGTGTGGCCTCGAGAACGTGAATTTCTC
>JBGPFL010000343.1:0-5985 GCA_041483295.1 Blastocatellia bacterium
AAGCATTTTTTGCGACGGTCAAGCCCTTGGCGTCTCGCCCAAAATCGTGACGCGCACCCGCAATTCCTCCTTGTCTTGACTTTCGAGAAGTCGAGGGCTATCTTCGGCTCCGCAGCCTTCTGAACTGACAGCAACAACATAAGAGCGGAACCGGACTCACACTCGTCCTACGGAGGCGTGTTCCAGGGCACGCCGCCGTCTCGTACCCTTCGAAGTTCTTTGAAATACGTTTGGACTCCGGAGGACCAATGGTTCGCGGCTGGATCAAATCGCAAGATCCGCGAATCCTTTTTAAATTGGAGGTCATATGAAATCCGCTCGCTTCCTTCTGGTTCTAAGTCTGCTTTTATCGTCGATGCCACTGAGTGCCTTCGCTCAAACGGCGACGACGTCCAGGATAACGGGTCAGGTGACGGACGCCCAGGGAGGCGTCGTGGTTGGCGCGACTGTCACGCTGACCGATAAGTCAACGCGTGCGGCGAAGACGGTCAGTACGAACGAGGAAGGCCGCTACGTGTTCGCGAGTCTCGATCCAGGTGCGTACGATCTGACTGTGGAAACCAAGGGGTTCCGCAAATCAGTCATATCAAATGTCAACGCGCAGGTGTCCAAGTCAATCAATGTTGATGTGGCGTTGCAACCAGGCGGCGCCGAAGAGCAGGTCACAGTATCAGCCGCCGGCGGGGTTCAGCTTCAGAAAGATGATTCGTCGATCGGGAACGTGATCGATACTGACCGTATAGCGCGCTTGCCGAACGCGGACCGCCAGGCCACCAGCCTGTTAACGCTTCAGCCCGGCATCACGACCGGAGGTGAAGTAACAGGAGCGCGTGCCGATCAGAACACGTTCAGTCTGGATGGAGTCGACGTCTCAGACAATATCATCGGTCTGCCGTTTCGAACCGTGATCCCGGTCACGGCCGAGTCGATCGATGAGCTGAGGGTCACGGTGGCCAACCCCAGCGTCTCATTCGGGCGTTCTGCCGGGTCGCAAGTACTGTTCGTAACGAAACGAGGAACCGATCAGTTCCACGGCTCGGCGTATGAGTACTACCAGGGCGCGGCGTTGAATGCTAACACCTGGGACAACAACCAGAATGGCTTGAAGCGGCCTCCACTCGTCGACAATCGCTTTGGGACGTCTGTGGGAGGGCCCATCTGGAAGGAGAGACTGTTTTTCTTCTTCAACTACGAAGGCAGGCGGTTGCCGGGCACTCAGAAGGCGACCCGAATCGTGCCGACCGACAGCTTTCGCGCCGGCATTCTGAAGTTTCGCGCCTCGGATGGGGGGATTTTGACGGTTAATCCGCGCACGCTCGACCCACGCGGACTCGGGGCCAACCCTGGAATATTGAAAGCGCTGGCGCTGATGCCCTCTCCCAACGCCACCGGCGGCGACGGGCTGAATACCGGGGCGTTCTCGTTCAACTTTCCTTCGACGCTGACATCCGATTTCGGAGTGCTCCGGTTGGATTTTCAAGTCAATAAGAACTGGTCCTTCGAAGGCAAGGGGGCCGCACAGAGGCTCATTCAAACGGGGGCAAATCAAACAGACCTGGTGAACTTGAAAGGGGGTAACTCTGCTCCGGAGCGGCCTCGAGACCTGACCTTCGCCTTAATAGGAAATATTCGCCACAATATGGTCAACGAGTTCCGCTTCGGACACGTTGTTGACAACTCCAGCTTTGGAGCAATCTCGCCGACCACAATCGCCGGTTTCAACGTGGCCGTAGACATCGCGGGCGCGAATACGACGACTCCTCTGCTGGACCAGCCGATAGACGTCGACACCCAGCGGGCCAGGCGGCAGTCAGCTTTCAGTGCAGTCGACCAGTTCCTGGACAATGCGACCTGGACAAAGGGCGGGCACACCCTGCAATTTGGCGGAGATTTCCGCCGAATCAGAACAATCCACTTCCGGGACGACAAGGTGGTGGGGTCCGTCAGCACGCCCGTAGCTGAGATTGGAGCGAGCGGCAACGTGGATATATCCGCAAGTCAGCGGCCAACAATCTGCTCACCCCCTGCAGTCACATCGAACTGCCTGCAGCCCGGCGATATTGCTCGCTACAATCAACTCTATGCGGGAGTTCTCGGCATCGTCGACAGAGTCTCGTATCTGGCGATCAGAGACGCGGACCTGAAGCCGCTTCCAACTGGTACGGCCCTGGTCAACGATACGATCCTCCATCACTGGGAGTTCTACTCTGCCGATGTGTGGAAGATGAAGCCATCTTTGACTCTCACGTACGGGCTCCTGTACCAGTGGCACACTCCTCCCACCGACAAGCAGGGGAGGCAGTCGATCCTCGTCTACAAGGACAGCCAGAAGGCTATCGACGTCACCGACTATCTAAAGCAGAAGAAGGAAGCCGCTCTTCAGGGTGACATATTCAACCCTGACATCGCCTACTTGCCGATCAATAAGTCGGGTCGCAGTGGTGTCTTCGACATCAATCGCAAGGACTTCTCGCCCCGGATTTCTGCGGCGTGGTCGCCCTCATTCAGGGAAGGTTGGCTCGGAAAAACGTTCGGTGACCGGCGCACCGTGATCCGGGGCGGCTACTCCTTGACCTACGATCGCGCGAATACGGTGGCGACCGTAATCATCCCGATGCTGGGCGTCGGCTTTGCGCAGACGCTTTCGATACTCGGACCGAAAAACGGACGTGGCGAACCATTCCGCGCGGGGATTGATGGAAACATTCCAGTGCCGGTTAACACTGCGGCCACATCACCGGTGGTCCCGGACAAGCCCTTCGGCGAGCTGCTCTCGTTCGTCGACAACCCGAAGCTGAAAGACCCGCGCAACCACAACATCGATTTCACTATCCAGCGTGAACTGCCCTGGAAAATGCTGGTCGAGGTTGCTTACGTCGGTCGGCTTGCGCGAGAGCTCTATCAGAGCTACAACCTCGGCTCGGACCCTTTCTTCTTCAAGGACAAGAAGTCAGGACAGAGCTTCGCAGAGGCGTTCGACGGAGTGGCGACTCAATTGCGAGCCGGCACACTGCCCGATAGAGTGCGTGCACAGGCGTGGTTCGAGAATCAACTCGGCGCCGGAGGGACGGGGCTACTCGCTAGTATTTTCACCGGCGATTTCATAGCGGGAAACCTGAACAACATCTGGAATCTAGGTATCGACTTCTTCGGACCACCCTTCAACAACCAGCAGTCGCTCGATCTGTTCGTACGGGCCAACGGGGGAAGATCGAACTACCATGCGATGATTGTCAGTTTGCACAAGCGAAACTCGAGCGGTATGACATTCGACTTCAACTATACGTTGGCGAAGTCATTCGATCAGGTGGGCGCGGTGCAGAACTCGGCCGGCGAACTGGCCAGCAGCTTTTTTCCGGACCTCGAGTACGGGCCCTCCTTCTATGATCGTCGTCACAGCATCAATGCGAACGGAGTCTACGATCTGCCGTTCGGAAAGGGGCGCCGCTTCGCTGCAAGTAACTGGCTGGATAGGGTCATAGGGGGTTGGTATACGTCGGGCATATACCACTACGAGAGCGGCCAGCCGTTACAAGTGACACAAAACTTCTCCGGGCAGACTTACGGCGGCACCGTGATCTTCGGCTACGGCACCGGCGCGATACCGACCGCAAAAGTCAGCACTGGACTGAACAGCTCAAAGTCAGGGACTGGCTTGAATATCTTTTCGGACCCGGAGCAGGCTTTCAAGAGCTTCAGGCCGGCTCTCTTAAGTCAGGATGGGCGCACCGGCAGAGGAGTGCTGCGAGGCCTCTCACACTGGCAGCTCGATATGTCGCTCGGTAAGGAGACGAAGATAGGCGAAAAGGTGAAGTTTATTTTCGCCTTCGACTTGTTCAACATGTTCAACCATCCCAACTTCTTTGACCCGGGTCCGAATCTCGAAGACCAGGCGAACTTCGGCGTGATCTCAACGCAGCTTTTCTCGAACCCGAATGGCTTCCCTCTGGCGCAGACCTTCTATAGGCCGAGGGCTATTCAGGTGAGCGGCAGAATCCAGTTCTAGTAGCGGTAACAACCTCCGGATGGTCGTTGCATAGGATGCTACGCCGACCATCCGGAGCCTTCTCGCCTCATCTTCAGGTTTTCGGTAGAGCTTCAAGTCAATTTCAACGCAAAGGCGCAAAGATGCAAAGCCGCAGAGGGGGCGAAGAGTCCTCGAATCAGATCTCCGCCGCTTTGCGTCCTTGCGTCTTTGCGTTGAAGAGCATTGAGAAATCATACGACTCCAACTCACCGAAGGATGAAGCCCTGTCGCAAAGGATCAAGCGGGTCGATGAAGAACTCGTGACGGCCGGTTATGTGCGCTGAGCCTTCCACTTCGGGAATGATTGCTTCGTAAGGACCGAACCTCGTGCTGGAAACGACCCGTCCTTTGAACTTGCTTCCGATAATGCTCTCAATCACTATCGACTCGTTGAGACCGATTTCACCGCGCGCATGATGAATGGCCAGGCGACCGCTTACACCGGTACCCGTCGGAGAACGATCAACTTCACCCTCGGCGAAAATGCAGACGTTGCGACTGTGTGCAACAGACTCCAAAGGGGATCCGGTAAAGATCGTCCCGTAGAGGAAGCCGAGGTCTTCTTCAAAAGGATGAGGGATCGCGCGGCTGGCCATCACCGCGCGCTTGATAGCCATGCCCTTCTCGATGAGCGGTCGGAAGTCTTCAGGCGCGCACCTTAGCCCGACATCCGCAGCTTTCACATAAGCGTAGAAAGCGCCCCCAAAAGCCAGGTCGTAGCGGATAGGCCCAAGTCCGGGCACATCGACTTCTTCATCCAGCGCTACAACGAAAGACGGCACGTTGTGAAAATACACACTCGTCACTCTTCCGTCATGGACTCTCGCATGAGCTGTAACGAGTCCCGCGGGAGTATCGATTCTGATAGTCGTCTCTGGTTCTGCAATCGGCAGCATGCCGGTCTCGAGGGCGACTGTTGTTATTCCGATGATCCCGTGACCGCACATCGTGCTGTAGCCTTCATTGTGAATGAAGAGAACTCCTATGTCGGCCTCTTGCGATATCGGAGCCGTGATTATGCAGCCGTACATATCGGCGTGACCGCGCGGTTCCCACATGAGCGCCGTTCGCAAGTGATCGAGATGCTCTTTCGCGTAGCGGCGTCGGGCCAGGATCGTGGCGCCGGGCAGATTTGGAAAGCCGCTGGTGATTACACGAAAGGGCTCGCCTTCGGTGTGGGCATCGATGGTTGTTATTCGTAACCAGTCAGCCGGCGGATTCCATTCTGCTCTCTTCATGGTTTGTTTTGTTCGAAAAGATGGAGAGGTTATACTCTATCGCTCAGTCGTTGGGAAGGTGTCAGGTGTGAGGTGCCACCTGGAACCTGACACCTGGAACCTGACACCTGACATGTTGAGCGTCAAATTTGAGCTACCGAATTTCACCCTTCAGGACGCCGCGCGCCTGGCGAATTGGTCGTACGGTCTTCAAGGTGAAGTCCGTCCGTTGCCGAGCGAGCGCGACCAGAACTTCTACGTCAAGACAGCGTCGGGTGAAGAGTTTGTCCTCAAGATAGCCAACGCCGCCGAGCGAAGGGACGTACTCGATCTGCAGAACAGCGCACTCGAGCATCTGGCCACGCACGCTTCCTCGGTCTCGGTTCCGCGGCTCTGCCCCGCAAAGACCGGCGAAACGATCACCGCTATTGAAGGGCCCGGCGGAACTGCGCACTTCATGCGGCTGCTGACCTACGTGCCGGGCAAGCTGCTGGCTCAAGTCAATCCTCACACCCCCGATCTCCTCCGCAGTCTGGGCCGAGTGCTGGGAACAATGGACTGTGCGCTCCAGGATTTTGCTCATCCCGCCGCGCAACGGGAATTGAAATGGGACCTGAAACGCGCCACCTGGATTCGCGATTACGTGCGCTACATCGCGATACCCTCGCAGCGTGCCATCGTCGAGCGGTTTCTCTCGCGCTTCGACCTCAGCATTGCACCTGCGCTGGCCACACTGCGGAC
>JBGPFL010000344.1:0-5983 GCA_041483295.1 Blastocatellia bacterium
AGTGACAGCCTGCGAATGGGCGGCCTGTATGGTTTCCTCAGACCGAGTGTCAACGCGTCAGGCAGGCCAGGCGAATGGCAGACCTATGACATTACCCTGGTCGGACGGCGTCTGACAGTTGTTCTCAACGGCAAGACGATCCTGAAAAGCGAGGAGATCCCGGGCATTACCGGCGGCGCTCTCAACAGCGATGAGGGCCTGCCCGGCCCGATCATGCTTCAAGGTGACCATGGGAAGATCGCATTTAGAAATATCACCATCACCCCCGTGCAGTGAATGGCGAAGCGATGGACACAATAATGCAACCTCGGGAGGCTTGCTCCGTTCAAGAGAATGCCACCTTGACTGCCGGAGGATCCAAATGAGTTTAACGAAGCAGAACAGCCGTCGCATCGCTTGCACATCGCTTTTCCTGGCCCTTGTTGTTCTCGGTGTTTTGCCCGGTCGGACTGCGGCCACACAGCAGAATGTTCCCCAACAGGATGGCTGTGAAGACCCGGATAGCCGATTGCTCTCTTTGCTTGATGACTGCGTTCAACAGCGCTTTAAGGATATTGACAAGGGCTTTGGCTACCGGCGCATCGTAAAGCTCGGCGATACTCCCCATCGCTTCAAGCCGGAGAATGCGAAGGAACTCAAGGTCGTCGATGAATTGAGAAGGGCCCGGCTGGACGTGTTCCTATACGTCGCGGGACGCAGCGTGCTTGGGGAAAAGCCGACTGACAAGGAGCCGACCATCTACTCTAGAAGACGGATAAAAGGGCCGGCATCCATTATGCCAACGGACTACTACGACGATAATGAGAATCTACCCAGGGCCGAGCAGCTATGGGATCAGAGCCGGACAGCAATGCTCGCGTTTCAAACTTCCAACACGTACAAATTCTCCTTTGGGAAATGGAGATTCTCCGCTCGTCCCGTGCGCGCAACCGACCAGTCATGCCTCGACTGTCATAACGCCAGTGTGACCCTTATTCCCCCTCGTCTCGCAGGCAACGGTCCCGAGCTTCAAATTACAAAGCCCCTGCGAATTGGAGACCCGCTCGGCGTGGTGCTGTATGCTTATGAACGTCAGGCTAAATAGAAAACTCCGTAGCGCTGTTTCACGTGGGGAGGAAATAGCAGCATGAGTATTAAGAATCAATCGTTGCTGAAGCGCATATTGGTGCTCTGTTTGATAGTGAGCGCCTGTTTGGTTTCTGGAACTTTCGCCGGTAGTGGATCTGCTCAAACCCAGCAGCAGTTGAATGACAGTCACAGCAAATGGGCATCAAAGAACATAAAGGACTATCAGTATACCTTCAACTGGGGGTGTTTTTGCCCGCCGGATTACAACAAACCTGTGATCATATCTGTGCGGAATGGCGTTCTGTCCAGTGTCAAATATGCAGATGGCTCCGGCTCGGTTGATAAGACGAAGTACACGCGCTATCGAACGATAGAAGGGCTATTCGAATTTATGCAGGACGCGATAAACAAGAAGGCCTATAAGATAGAGGTCTCTTACGACGCTAAGCTGGGGTACCCAACCTTTGCATCCATAGACTACAACGAGAAGGTTTCTGATGAAGAAATGTCATTCAAGGCTGGGGAACTCGTCGCTGATGCACGTTAGCCAGGGAGCGGACGCCGGCGAAAGCTCGCTTCACGTCAGAGGCGCAAAGAACGCTGAGGGGGCGCAGAGTGGGGAAAGACCCGCAATTCGCATTTCGCAATTCGCAATTCGCATTTCCTCTCTTATGTCCATTCGTTTTGTTTTATGTATCGTCGCGATTGCAGCTCTATTGGTGATGATGAGTGTCGCGGGGATCAATCCTGCATGGACTCGAGCCCAACCAGATCGCACGAATGAGAAAGCGCTCGCGATCCGCTTCGGCAAGCTATGGGATGGCACGGGGCGGGTCTTAACCGATGCGGTGGTTGTGGTGCGAGGCGAATGGATTACCAGCGTAGGTACCGGGAGCGCCGCTGTGCCCCGCAATGCCGAAGTAATCGATCTGAGGCGCTTCACCGGCATACCGGGGCTAATAGATGTTCATACGCATATGACCTACTATTACGACCCGGCATCGAAAACATCACCGCTTCGGCAGCCGCGCTCCTTGCCCGCTGTCACCGTGTTCCTGGCACAAGAGAATGCTCGCAAGACTCTTGAGACCGGCGTTACGACGGTTCGAGACCTCGGTTCATCGGACTATAAGGACATCGCGATGCGAGATCTGATTAACCGAGGCGCAATGGCGGGACCGCGAATGTTCGTTGCCGGTTACGGACTGGTACACCGCAATCCTGGAACGAGCTCGGCATCAAAGGGAGCGGCCAGCGGCGCACAGGAAGTTGAGCGCGTTATTGGCGAGCAGGTCGCCGCGGGAGCCGATTGGATCAAGATGTTCGGCTCCACCGGCGGCTTCGATAATGTATCGGGTGATGAGACCTTCTCATCGGGAGAGATGAGAGCTGCAGTGGAAACAGCTCACAAGCTCAACAAGCGGATTGCGATTCATTCCTACGGTCCGGCCGGCGCCCGCGATGCGGTGAGTGCCGGCGCGGATTCCCTCGAACACGGCACAGAGTTGGACGACGACACCTTGAAGGAGATGGCATCCAGGAAAATGTTCTGGGTTCCCACCATTGATCACAACCGCTACTACGCCGAGAGCGGCGCGCTTTATGGCTTCTCGGTGGCGGCAGTGAAGAACTTGAATGAGTACATAGAGCGCAATCTGAAGACCGCTCAGCGCGCCTACAAGGCAGGCGTTCGGTTCGCAATGGGTTCGGATGCGGTATTCACGATGTTTGGCCAGAATACGCGTGAGCTGGCATGGTTCGTACAAGCAGGGATGACACCCGAAGAGGCTCTTCTCGCGGCAACAAGAAACGGAGCCGCGTTGTTGGGCATGGAGCACAGCTTGGGATCGATCTCGGGCGGTTATTATGCCGACATCGTTGCCGTCGAAGGTGATCCATTGAAAGATATCCAGGCCGTAATTAGCCGAGTCCGATGGGTCATGAAGGGCGGTCGTGTGGTCATCGACCGAGTAAAGGGTCAATAGTACTTCGACTCTTGCCCGTTCGAGCAGTGGCAAGGAATTGGGCCTTTCGCTTGGAGAATTCTTTCAAACGCTTCAAGGCCTCTTTTTCAGACACGCTGGCGCGTGGTGCCCTTTCGCCTTTCAGTTCTTTGACGCCTTTCAATCTCTTCATAGCGCCTCCCAGTCCCTGGCCCTCTCATTATGCGCGACAACGGCCCGGTGCGAGTCAAATCTCTGGTATGGATAGACCGCGACAAATCTTCTTCGCGAGCTTGTTCCTTATCTCAGTGTGTCGTGGAACTGCTTCAACCTCCCCGGTCTTTGGGTTACACCAAAGAGAATGTTCGTGGCCTTCCCTTTTCAGATAGCAGCCGTGCTTGCGAAGGTGTCTCAGCAAAGAGCCACGTTTCATTGCAAGACGACTGTTTCTCGAATGGCATCCTCGGGAACGCCCCGCAAAGCGTCTTCTCGGCGGTCTTGGAGTATCAGCTCAATAGCGTCCGCGAGATTCTTCCTACACTCTTCGATCGTACGGCCCTGCCCGTTAGCCCCCGGGATCTCCGGACAGTAGGCGATGAACCATTCTTCGTCTTGCTCGATGATTGCCGTGAATTCATTGTGCATAGCAGGCCTCCCTCTTACGTCCGCTAGTTTAGGTCATCCCACCAGAGAAGTCACTCCGCGAGCGACACTCCGAAATCGCGCTTCAACGCAAAGGCGTAAAGGCGCAAAGAACGCAAAGGGGGCGCAGAGCAGAGAAGATTCGCAATTCGCATTTCGCAATTCGCATTTTCCCCTCAAGCACCGCCTTACATTTCACTGTCGCGGAGATGTATCCTGAAGTCTGATGAATGGTCAACACCGACAAAGCGTTCGCCCGGGAGTCGAGGTCAATATCATTTTGAAGAAGGATCAGGCCTCAGGCAGACTGACGCGAGGCGTAGTTGCGGACATCCTCACGAGCTCTTCCTTTCATCCGCATGGCGTAAAGGTGCGACTCGTCAGTGGAGACGTTGGGAGAGTGCGGGAAGTTCTCGAGGTAACAGATGAAGCACCATAAGCGACCGGCATATGAGCCTGATTTGAAGATGTCAGCTTCAGCACGATGACTATCATCTCTCTCGAAGGCGTCAGCATGAGTTACGGCCCCAGGTCTCTATTTGAGGGCGTGACGTTCGGTCTCGACGATGGCGAGAAAGTCGGCCTCATAGGGTTGAACGGCTCAGGCAAGTCTACCCTCCTGAGAATAATCGCAGGGCGTGAACAGCCCGACACGGGCCGCGCGATCACTGCCAGCGACCGTCATGTGGCGTACTTGCCGCAGAACCCTCAGTTCGATGAGGATCAGACGGTACTCGATGCCGTCTTCACTGCCAGCGACGAAGCGATGCGGCTGTTGAGAGAGTACGAAGTGGCTTGCCATGATCTATCCCTGAGCTCGAGTGACGAGCGAACGTTACATCGAGTCTCGACGCTGGCACATCAGCTCGAAGCAGCAGGGGCCTGGAACCTCGAAACAAACGCTCAGACTGTTCTGACTCAACTCGGCATCAGCGATACGGGGGCGCGGATGGGCGCCCTCTCCGGCGGAGAGCGTAAGCGAGTCGCGCTGGCGCACGCTCTGGTCTCACGCCCCGACCTGTTGATCCTCGACGAGCCTACCAATCACCTCGACGCAGATACCGTCGCATGGTTTGAAACATATCTTGCGCGCTATGTTGGCGCGCTTCTTCTCGTCACCCATGACCGCTACTTCCTCGATCGCGTGACCAATCGCATCCTCGAAATTGACCGGGGCATACTGCAGAGCTTCGCCGGCAACTACCGATATTATCTCGAGAAGAAGGAAGAGCAAGAGGCTCAGGACGCAGTTGCCGGCGAGAAGCAGGACGCCTTGCTGCGGCGCGAACTCGTATGGCTCAGACGCGGCGCGAAGGCTCGCAGCACAAAACAGAAAGCCCGTGTCAAACGCGCCGAAGCGCTCCAGAAGCAACCTGTCAGGTCAGCCGCCTCTGAGCTGGATATTTCGATAGGCTTCAGCCGAATGGGCAAGAAGATCCTTGAACTCGGCGACATTTCAAAATCTTATGATGGCCAGAAGGTGATTGAAGGATTCAGCTACACACTGAAGCGTAATGATCGCATCGGCGTCATTGGCCCGAGCGGCGCCGGAAAGACAACGCTGCTTGATGTGATCGTCGGGCGAGTAGATCCCGATGCGGGTCGCATTGAGAAGGGGCAGACGATTGTCATCGGCTACTACGATCAAGAAAACCGCGAGTTGAACGGCGCACAACGAGTAATCGATTACATTCGAGAGGTCGCTGAAAAGATCGAGACGAACGACGGGCAGGAGATCACAGCCAGCCAGATGCTGGAGAAGTTTCTCTTTCCGCCGTCAATGCAGTACGGCCTGATCGCGAGACTGTCGGGAGGCGAACAGCGGCGTCTCTACCTGCTCAGAATACTGATGAGCGCTCCGAATCTACTGTTGCTGGACGAGCCGACGAATGATCTGGACATTCAGACGCTAGTTCGACTGGAGGAGTATCTCGACTCTTTCCCGGGATGTCTCATTGTCGTCAGCCACGACCGCTATTTTCTCGACCGTACCGTGGAGAGCATTTTTCGCTTCGAAGGGAACGGGCGAATCAGAGAGTATCCCGGCAACTACAGCGCCTTTCTCGAAGCCCGCGATCGAGAGATGGTTGAGACTATCGAAACGAGCTCGAGCGTCTCCAGGCCCGCGAACTCGGCAACCTCGGCAACCTCGGCGACCCCCTCCGGCGCGCCGCGCAAGCTGTCGTTTAAGGAGCGTCGAGAGTTTGAGGAATTGGAAAAAGCGATCGAGCGTAGCGAAGCACGAAAAGTAGAAGTTGAACGCCAGCTAGCCGCATCGTCCAGCAATTTCGTTTTGGTTGAGGCTCTTTACAGCGAGCTTCAGTTGCTGA